>NZ_FNUW01000001.1:163214-355431 GCF_900108285.1 Bacillus sp. ok061
TCATCTTGCTTAGAGTTTTGCTGTTTATCTTGAGAAGAATCATCTCGCTCGTTATTTTTACCTTTAGTATGTTTCATACTTCTAGTCTGTTCGTTGTTATCGTCATCTGGATTGTTAGACTGCTGCTTCCAGTTATCGGCTTCTTTTGCCTCTGTTGTATTTGATTTTTTTTTCTTACGTAACCAATTCCAAATCATATGTATGCCCTCTTTAATTGTGTAATATAGTGCTATTTTGTGGCTAATTTTGTATATTATTCATTTATTTATGAAAAGAAGAAGGAGATTAGTTTGCATAGAAAAAAACCTTTAGTAAGCAGTTCATACTATAACGGGGAGAGGGAGAGGCTGTGCAAATTGTAAAAAAGGAGAAGTTTGTTTTAAAAGAGTTTACGTTTGAAAATGGCAGGGAAATGCCTGTTCAAATGGGATATGAGACATATGGTACGTTAAATAGAGAAAGGTCAAATGTGATTTTGGTTTGTCATTATTTTAGTGCAACAAGTCATGCGGCAGGAAAATATACAGTGCATGATGAGGAGTCTGGTTGGTGGGATGGGCTCATCGGACCTGGAAAAGCAATTGATACAAATAAGTATTTTGTTATATGTACGGATAATTTTTGTAATGTGCAGGTGAGAAATCCATATGTGATTACAACAGGACCGAAATCAATTAACAAAGAAACTGGAGAAGAATATGCTATGGATTTTCCGGTTTTTACATTTCTTGATGTGGCTCGTATGCAATATGAGTTAATAAAAGGTATGGGAATTTCAAGGTTACACGCTGTAATCGGACCGTCGGCGGGGGGAATGATTGCACAACAATGGGCGGTTCACTATCCATATATGGTAGAGCGGATGATTGGCGTTATTACGAACCCACAAAATCCAATTATTACGTCAGTAAACGTAGCACAAAATGCGATTGAGGCAATTCAACTGGATCCAAGTTGGAAAGATGGAAAATATGGAGAAGAGCAGCCGATAAAGGGGCTTCATTTAGCAAATAGAATGATGTTTATGAACGCGTTTGATGAGCATTTTTATGAAATGGCATTTCCTCGTAATAGTATAGAGATAGAACCTTATAAAAAGTTTTCTACACTAACATCATTTGAAAAAGAGATAAATAAAGCGACATATAGAAGTATAGAGTTAGTAGATGCAAATTCGTGGATGTATACTGCGAAGGCAGTTTTATTGCATGATATTGCATATGGGTTTTCTTCACTAGAAGAATCTCTTTCTAACATAGAAGCGAATGTACTTATGATTCCGTGTAAACAAGATTTGCTTCAGCCGTCTCGTTATAATTATAAAATGGTAGATATTTTGCAAAAACAAGGAAAATATGCGGAAGTGTATGAGATAGAAAGTATAAATGGGCATATGGCAGGAGCATTTGATATTCATTTATTTGAAAAAAAAGTTTATGAATTTTTGAATCGGAGAGTATCTAGTTTTGTGTAGAAGACAAATGATGGGGAAAAGGTGCAATGTTTGTAGTAGGCACCTTTTTTTACATAATTTGTAGACGGAAAATATATGTAGCGATTGCTATACCGAAAAACGCTATGCTAAGCAATAGAAATAAGAATGACATTTCTTGTGGGGATTTTATTTTTCTATTATTTTTCATACTAAGGGCAATAATTGCAGCGAGTAAGAACACAATGCCCATAATGAAAAGAAAAAGCGTCATTTTAATCGACTCCTTTCATAAAACAAGTATATTGAGGATACAATGTGCTAGTTATGTTTGTAAAGAATAAGTTTTGCGAGAAAATTGAGAAATAGCTTTTCGATTCTTTGCGTTCTTTCTTTTGCATGCTAAAATTGGTAGAGAATGTTTGTGGAAAAGAAACTAAAGGTTTTATTGTATATAAGGAGGAACTACATATGACAGAAGTTAAAACAATTACTACAGAAGAGGTACAAGAGCGTTTAGAAAATGGAGAAACGTTATTTCTAGTAGACGTAAGAGAAGATGAAGAAGTAGCGGCAGGAAAGATTCCAGAAGCTGTACATATTAAAATGGGCGATATCCCACATAAAGTAGAGTTCTTTAATAAAGAGAATGAATATATCTTTATTTGTCGTTCAGGAATGCGCAGTGAAAATGTATGTCATTATTTAAATGAGCAAGGATTTAAAACAGTGAACATGGTTGGCGGTATGCTTCAATATGAAGGTGAAACGAAATAGTTAATAGTTAAAAACTTGAAACGAGTCTGTTTCAAGTTTTTTTTTTTTGCATACAGTATAAAAAAGGAGGAGGGGTAAATGGGGATTAATTTGCGTAAAGTAAAAATTATTAATAATACAGGAGCTGTTAATGTCGGCGACTGCTATGATATCTCGCCTTTAGCTGTGGCGAAAGTATATGCAGGTGCTGGAGGATCGAGTGCTGCTATTTTTTTAAATGGAAAAAGGCAGCCAGAAGCGGTGATTAGAACATCGGTATTCCTTCCGCCTTTGGCAACGAGTACACGTACATTAGGTTCGTAAAGGAAAGGTAGAGTGTAATTATGCCTGCGCATATAAAAGAGTTTGTTATTGTGAATAACACTGGGAATATATTTACAGGTGATAATTTGAGTGATACTTCATTTACTGCTTCGAAATCATATAGTGGTTCAATGGGGTGCACCTGGATTGATGTTGTTACAGTAATAGGGACGGAGACAAAACTTTGTTTACAACCAGGAGATTCGGTGACGACGACATATACAAGGGGCACCCCTGCTGGTACTGTAACAGGAACAAATATGGGGCAAAGTGTAAATACATCGGGTATAGCGCAAGCTGTCCCTAATACAGATAATATGGATTCAATTGCAGGACTCCCTTAAGGAATTAAGGGAGTTTTATTTATTTGAAATAAAAATAGTCTTGGAGATTATTTTTGTAAATAGATTAAGAAGAGGTTTATTTATTATGAAAAAGACGTTTTGTAGGTGGTGAAAGTGTGAAGAATCGTGATAATAAAGGGAAACAACAATCTAATTTTAGAATCCCACCAGAACTTATTGGTCCTACTTTTCCTCCTGTTCCAACTGGATTTACGGGTATAGGGATTACTGGTCCAACAGGTCCACAAGGTCCGACTGGACCGCAAGGACCGAGAGGATTTCAAGGTCCAATGGGAGAGATGGGTCCGACTGGACCTCAAGGTGTGCAAGGGATTCAAGGTCCAGTTGGACCAATAGGTGCAACTGGACCAGAAGGGCAGCAGGGACCACAAGGATTAAGGGGGCCACAAGGGGAAACGGGAGCGACAGGTTTACAAGGTGTGCAAGGAATACAAGGTCCGATTGGTCCGACAGGAGCGACAGGAGCGCAAGGGATACAGGGAGTACAGGGATTACAAGGGCCGATTGGAGCTACTGGACCTGAGGGAACTCAAGGAATCCAAGGAATACAAGGGATACCGGGAGTAACTGGTCCTCAAGGAATTCAAGGAGTCCAAGGAATACAAGGGTCACAAGGACCAAGTGGAAGTACGGGATCAACGGGAGCAACAGGTCAGGGGATAACTGGCCCGACTGGAATAACAGGTCCAACAGGGATAACTGGACCATCTGGAGGACCTCCTGGTCCGACAGGGCCAACTGGTGCGACAGGGCCGGGTGGTGGACCGAGTGGAAGTACAGGCGCGACTGGAGCAACAGGTGCAACTGGAAATACTGGAGCAACAGGTCAGGGGATTCCTGGTCCGACGGGAAGTACAGGAGCAACAGGTGCGCAGGGGCTACAAGGAATTCAAGGAATCCAAGGGCCAATTGGCCCAACAGGTCCAGAAGGTCCGCAAGGAATTCAAGGTATTCCTGGTCCGACGGGAGTAACTGGTGAACAAGGAATCCAAGGGGTTCAGGGTATTCAAGGGATAACGGGAGCAACAGGAGATCAAGGTCCACAAGGTATACAGGGGGCTATAGGTCCTCAAGGGGCCACAGGAGCAACAGGAGATCAAGGTCCACAAGGAATACAAGGAGTACCAGGGCCATCAGGAGCAACAGGACCACAAGGAGTTCAAGGGATACAGGGTCCAATGGGTGATATAGGACCAACAGGTCCAGAAGGCCCAGAGGGACTTCAGGGCCCGCAAGGAATACAAGGAGTACCAGGGCCAGCTGGAGCAACGGGTCCAGAGGGGCAACAAGGGATACAAGGCATTCAAGGACCGGTAGGAGCAACGGGTCCAGAAGGTCCACAAGGAATTCAGGGAATTCAAGGTGTGCAAGGGATAACGGGAGCAACAGGAGTACAAGGAGCAACTGGAATTCAAGGGATACAAGGGGAAATAGGAGCAACGGGTCCAGAGGGTCCCCAAGGAGTGCAAGGTGCTCAAGGGGGGATTGGTCCAACAGGTCCGATGGGTCCCCAAGGAGTGCAAGGAGTACAAGGCATTCAAGGAGCGACGGGCGCACAAGGAGTGCAAGGTCCACAAGGAATTCAAGGAATCCAAGGTCCGACGGGGGCAACAGGAGATACGGGAGCAACTGGGGCCACAGGGGAAGGCACTACAGGCCCAACAGGAGTAACAGGTCCAACAGGGGTAACAGGCCCATCTGGAGGACCAGCAGGACCGACCGGCCCAACGGGGCCATCAGGTCCGGCGGGAGTAACAGGTCCATCTGGTGGACCACCTGGCCCGACAGGAGCAACCGGGGCGACAGGAGTAACAGGAGATACTGGGGCGACAGGCTCAACTGGAGTGACAGGAGCGACAGGAGAAACGGGAGCAACCGGAGTGACGGGTTTACAAGGTCCGCAAGGAATCCAAGGAGTGCAGGGAGAGATAGGTCCGACGGGTCCCCAAGGTGTTCAAGGTCCTCAAGGAATTCAAGGAGTAACGGGGGCCACTGGAGATCAAGGTCCGCAAGGGATTCAAGGCCCACAAGGCGACATAGGTCCAACCGGCCCACAAGGAATTCAAGGCCCACAAGGTTCTCAAGGAATCCAAGGAGCGACAGGGGGAACAGGAGCACAAGGCCCACAGGGAATCCAAGGTCCGCAAGGTGACATAGGTCCGACTGGGCCACAAGGTCCAACTGGAATCCAAGGGATACAAGGAGAGATAGGTCCAACAGGTCCAGAAGGCCCAGAGGGACTTCAGGGCCCGCAAGGAATACAAGGTGTTCAAGGGCCAGTTGGAGCAACGGGTCCAGAGGGTCCTCAGGGGATACAAGGCATTCAAGGACCGGTAGGAGCAACAGGCCCACAAGGTCCACAAGGAATACAGGGAATACAAGGTGTGCAAGGGATAACGGGAGCAACTGGAGCACAAGGAGCAACTGGAATTCAAGGGATACAAGGGGAAATAGGAGCAACAGGTCCAGAGGGGCCCCAAGGAGTGCAAGGTGTACAAGGGGCGATTGGTTCAACAGGTCCGATGGGCGCACAAGGAGTGCAAGGAATTCAAGGAATACAAGGAGCAACTGGAGCACAAGGAGTGCAAGGACCACAAGGAATTCAAGGGATACAAGGTCCGACGGGAGCAACAGGAGATACGGGAGCAACCGGAGCGACGGGAGAAGGACCGACCGGTCCAACAGGAGTAACCGGTCCAACAGGGGTGACTGGCCCGTCAGGAGGACCAGCAGGACCGACCGGCCCAACGGGGCCATCAGGTGCGACGGGAGTGACAGGTCCATCAGGTGGACCACCTGGCCCGACAGGAGCAACAGGTGCGACAGGAGTAACAGGAGATACCGGGGCGACAGGCTCAACTGGAGTGACAGGTGCGACAGGAGAAACGGGAGCAACCGGAGTGACGGGTTTACAGGGTCCGCAAGGAATCCAAGGTATTCAAGGAGAGATAGGTCCAACCGGTCCACAGGGTATTCAAGGTCCGCAAGGAATCCAAGGAGTAACGGGGGCAACCGGAGCACAAGGTCCCCAAGGAATTCAAGGCCCACAAGGCGACATAGGTCCAACCGGCCCACAAGGAATTCAAGGTCCACAAGGTCCTCAAGGAATTCAAGGAGCCACGGGGGCAACAGGAGCACAAGGCCCACAGGGAATCCAAGGTCCGCAAGGTGACATAGGTCCGACCGGCCCACAAGGCCCACAAGGAATTCAAGGCCCGCAAGGAATTCAAGGTCCAGCGGGAGCTACAGGAGCAACGGGAGCGACAGGTCCCCAAGGAATTCAAGGCCCACAAGGAATTCAAGGCCCGCAAGGAATTCAAGGTCCAACGGGAGCTACAGGAGCAACGGGAGCTACAGGTCCCCAAGGAATTCAAGGCCCACAAGGAATTCAAGGCCCGCAAGGAATTCAAGGTCCAGCGGGAGCTACAGGAGCAACGGGAGCGACAGGTCCCCAAGGAATTCAAGGCCCCCAAGGAATTCAAGGCCCGCAAGGAATTCAAGGTCCAACGGGAGCTACAGGAGCAACGGGAGCTACAGGTCCCCAAGGAATTCAAGGCCCGCAAGGAATCCAAGGTCCAACGGGGGCTACAGGAGCAACCGGTTCCCAAGGTCCAACTGGAGATACAGGTCCTCAAGGAATCCAAGGTCCAACCGGAGCTGGAGCCACTGGAGCGACTGGAGTCAGTACAACTGCAACGTATGCGTTTGCGAATAATACATCAGGAAGTGTTATTTCTGTTTTGTTAGGTGGCACGAATATTCCGTTACCAAACAATCAAAATATTGGACCAGGAATAACCGTTAGTGGTGGAAATACTGTATTTACAGTTGCGAATGCAGGAAACTATTATATAGCCTATACAATTAATTTAACGGCAGGATTACTTGTAAGTTCCCGTATAACTGTAAATGGCAGTCCGCTTGCGGGAACGATAAACTCCCCGGCAGTGGCTGCAGGTTCATTTAGTGCAACAATAATCGCTAACTTGCCTGCTGGAGCTGCAGTTAGCTTACAATTATTTGGAGTAATTGCGTTGGCTACATTATCTACAGCGACGCCAGGGGCTACTCTAACTATTATTAGATTAAGTTAATAAGCAGAAAACCTTGAAACTTTTATGTTTCAAGGTTTTTTTATCCTTGTATCTGGAAGTAAACCTCGTTAACCATGGGGAGTGGATACCCTTTAATTATTTAAAGTTTCACTTTATCCCTCGAGCTGCCTGTAAAAGCCCGATTGGTGAGGGCTAATAATCAGTGGGGGATGAACAAAACCCCCCACTGATTAAAGTTTCACTTTATTCACTTGAGCAAAAACATCGCAGTTCGAAAATATATTATAATAGAATGAAAAGAGAGAAATTTGGCAGAAAGGGAGGGTGGCGATGCAGGAGATGGTTACAGATTTTTTTGGACGCCCACTTCAAGATTTGCGTATATCTGTCATTGATCGTTGCAATTTTAGATGCACATATTGTATGCCAGCGGAAGTTTTTGGGCCAGATTATGCTTTTTTGAAAGATGAGTTTTTATTGACGTTTGATGAAATTGAACGTTTGGCAAAACTATTTGTTAGCATCGGTGTACGAAAAATTAGACTTACTGGTGGCGAGCCACTGCTGCGTAAAGATTTAACAAAACTTATTGCACGTCTCGTAAAAATTGAAGGGTTAGTAGATATAGGGTTAACGACAAATGCAATTCATTTAACGAAACAAGCAAAAGCATTAAAAGAAGCTGGATTACATAGAGTAAATGTTAGTTTAGATGCAATAGATGACGATGTATTTAAGGACATTAATGGCCGGAATATCAATACGAAACCTGTTATAAAGGGAATTATGGCTGCAAAAGAGGCCGGGCTTGATGTAAAGGTAAATATGGTTGTGAAAAAAGGGATGAATGACCATCAAGTACTTCCGATGGCTGCTTATTTTAAAGAGCAAGGAATCACACTTAGGTTTATTGAGTTTATGGATGTTGGTAGTACAAATGGATGGAACTTTGACCAAGTCGTTACAAAGCAAGAATTAATTGAAATGATTCATAGCGTGTATCCACTTGAGCCAGCTGAAGCGCATTATTTCGGTGAAGTTGCGAAGCGATATCGTTACGTTGGAACAAATGTCGAAGTCGGTTTTATTACTTCCGTTTCAGAGTCATTTTGTTCCTCTTGTACGAGAGCAAGAATTTCGGCAGATGGAAAGTTTTATACTTGCTTATTTGCGACAGAAGGATTGGATGTAAGGGAACTTCTTAGAGGAAATCTTTCAGATGATGAGTTAGTAAGCGTTATACAAAATGTATGGATGCATAGAAAAGACAGGTATTCGGATGAACGGACAGAAGAAAGTGCAAAGAATCGTCCGAAAATTGAAATGTCTTATATAGGAGGATAAGAAAGGGGGCTATCGTATGCAGGAGCGATATTCAAGACAAATATTATTTTCTGGTGTTGGAGAAGAAGGACAGAGAAAAATTAGAGAGAAGCATGTGCTTATTATCGGCGCTGGTGCTCTCGGTGCAGCGAATGCAGAAGCAATTGTTAGAGCAGGTGTTGGCAAAATAACAATTGCGGATCGTGATTATGTAGAATGGAGTAATTTACAAAGACAACAATTATATACAGAAGAAGATGCAAAGCAATACAAACCAAAGGCGGTAGCAGCGGCAGAGCATTTACAAGCGATTAATTCTGAGGTGAAAATAAATCCGGTTGTGACTGATGTAACAGTGCAAGAAATGGAAGAGCTAGTGAATGATGTAGATTTAATATTAGATGCGACAGATAATTTTGAAACGCGTCTTCTCATTAATGATATTTCACAAAAGTATAATATTCCGTGGATATATGGTGGTTGCGTCGGGAGTTACGGAGTAACGTATACAATTTTACCAGGAAAAACACCGTGTTTTCGCTGTTTAATGGAGCATCCGGCGAGCGGAGCAACATGTGACACAGCAGGTATTATACAACCGGCAGTACAATTAGTAGTTGCGCATCAAATTACGGAAGCGCTGAAAATATTAGTAGAAGACTTTGGGGCGCTTCGTGAAACGATGTTATCGTTTGATCTTTGGAATAATCAACAGATGGCATTTAAAGTGAATAGGCAGAAAAAAGATACTTGTTTATCTTGCGGAAGGTTACGTACATATCCGAGTTTAACATTTGAAGCACAAACAAAAACAGAAGTGTTATGTGGGCGAAATACAGTACAAATTCGCCCAGGTGTGCGGAAGAATTTTAATTTAGAAGAAATTAAAAAGCGCTTACAAAGAAGTGTAGAGATAAAGGCGACACCTTATTTATTATCATTTCTGGTAGAAGAATATCGTTTTGTTTTATTTACAGATGGCAGGGCGTTTATTCATGGGACGAATGATATGAATGTAGCGAAAAGTTTATATGCAAGATATATAGGTTGAACCTAAAGAAAATCCTTTAGGTTCAACGGAGAGAGGATTATGAATTTCTCGTATAATCTCCACTTTTTCCACCTGTTTTTTCAAGTAAGTACGTTTCGCCGATAATCATACCTTTATCGACAGCTTTACACATATCATACACAGTAAGAGCGGTAGCGGAAGCAGCTGTTAAAGCTTCCATTTCAACACCGGTGCTACCTTCTGTTTTAACCTTTACTTCAATGAGTAAACGATATTGTTCTTCTGATTGTTTCCAATCAAAAGAAACGTCAACACCTTTTAATAATAAAGGATGGCACATTGGGATAATATCAGAAGTTCGTTTCGCAGCCATAATGCCTGCGATTTGCGCAACTGCTAGTACGTCACCTTTCCCAATTTCATTGTGAGAGATTTTATCGTAAATTTCTTTTGTAACGACAATGCTAGAGCACGCAATTGCTGTTCGAACGGTTGCTTTTTTGTCACTTATATCAACCATCTTTGCGCGTCCTTGGTCATTAAAGTGTGTGAATGAAGACATGGAATTCCTCCTTGAAGTAATTTCTATTTAATATATAAAGTTTAATCGAGATAAAAAAAATTGCAAATATGAGGTGAGAAACGATGATAGAAAAACGAATTCCGATTCAAGTTGCTGAGGCAGTAGAGAGAGTAATGGAATATGCGAAGAATGGTGAAGTAGAAGAGGTTTCTATTACGGAAAGTTATGGGAGAATTCTTGGGGAGGATGTTGTCTCTGATCATGACGTTCCTCATTTTGATCGGTCTCCTTACGATGGTTTCGCAATTCGAGCAGAAGATACGGAAGAAGCGAATCAAGAGAATGCGATTGAGTTTGAAGTAATAGGGGAAATCGGGGCAGGATCTGTTTTTTTAGATGAAGTAGCGCCTTTTAAAGCGGTTCGTATTATGACGGGAGCAGCTATTCCAGAGGGTTGTAATGCAGTCGTAATGCTAGAGCTGACGGAGGGTTTTGAGAAGAACGGAAAAACATATATGAAGGTAAAGCGTCCGTTTAATAGTGGTGACAATGTGTCATTTAAAGGGGAAGATATAAAACAAAATCAAGTTCTCGTTAAGAAAGGCGTTGCAATTAATCCAGGTGTTGCGGCATTACTAGCAACGTTTGGATATAGCACTGTAAAAGTTGTAAAACAGCCTGTTGTCGGTATTGTAACGACAGGAAGTGAATTATTAGAAGTACATGAGCTGTTAGAACCAGGGAAAATTAGAAATAGTAACTCGTATATGATCGCAGCTCAAATTATGAAAGCTGGCGGGAAAGTTCGTTATTATGGTCAACTCGCGGATGAGTTAGATGCATGTTTTACAGCTGTTCAATCAGCGATGGATGAGGTCGACATTTTAATTACAACAGGCGGTGTATCAGTAGGAGATTATGACTACTTACCAGCTATTTATGAAAGATTACAGGCGAATGTACTCTTTAATAAAATAGCGATGAGACCAGGAAGTGTAACGACAGTAGCTGAAGTTGATGGAAAGTTACTTTTCGGCTTATCAGGGAATCCATCAGCTTGCTACGTAGGCTTTGAGCTATTTGTGCATCCGGTTATAAAGACATATTTGTATGTGAAAGAACCTCACATATATATAGCAGATGCTATTTTACAAAAAGATTTTCCGAAACCAAATCCGTTCACTCGTTTTGTAAGAGCAAAGGTAACAATCGCGGAAGGGGTATTACAAGCGATGCCGGTCGGTTTAGATAAATCGAGTGCGGTCTCTTCACTTGCCGATGCGAATGCTTTTATTGTATTGCCTGGAGGAACGAGAGGATTTGAAGCAGGGATGAAAGTATCTGTATTGTTGTTAGAGCACTCTGAGGGATGTGATTGGCCATGGGCAAAGCCCCTTCAATCTTACAAATAGTAGGGTATCAAAACAGCGGAAAAACGACACTTGTAGAGAAAATTGTGCATGTGTTAGCTGAAAGTGAAATGAAAGTTGCTACAATTAAACATCACGGGCACGGAGGTTTTCCGGAAGTAGCGCAAAAAGATAGCGAACGACACCGTAAAGCTGGTGCTATCGTAAGTGGTGTAGAAGGTGCTGGATTGCTTGCACTTTCTTCACTAAGAAAGAAATGGTCCTTGCAAGAAATTATTCGCTTATATGAGTTTTTTGAAGTGGATACAATTTTAATAGAGGGTTATAAAAAAGAGAACTATCCAAAAGTAGTGTTACTTCGTTCTGCGGAAGACGTTGAGCTTTTACATAAAGTAGAAAATATAGTAGCGATTATTACGTGGTATGATGCCCCGGCAAATATACGAGAAGAATATAAAGTATTTCATATAACAGAAGAAGAGTTGTACATAGACTGGTTTTTACAAACGGTTAGGAGTGCGAAATGACAAATATATATTATGAAGTAATTGATACAGAGATCTCGATTGAAGAGGTAACGAAGAAAGTAATTCGACGTGAATGCGGTGCTGTTACAACATTTATTGGAACGGTTAGAGAGTTTACGAAAGGCCGTCGTACATTATACTTAGAGTATGTTGCTTATAAGACGATGGCAGAAAAGATGCTAGAGAAAATTGGTCTGGAAGTGAAAGAGAAATGGCCAGGTACATATGTTGCGATTACACATCGCATCGGTACGTTGCAAATTTCTGATATAGCGGTTGTTGTTGCTGTTTCAACACCACACCGTAAAGCGGCTTATGAAGCGAACGAATATATTATGGAACGCATAAAACAAATTGTTCCGATTTGGAAAAAGGAGTTTTGGGAAGATGGTGACTCATGGATTGGTGATCAATTAGAAAAAACACCATATCCGGCGGGAGAGCCTGGGAAGGAGCTATAAGCATGATTCGAGTATTGTTATTTGCGCACCTGCAAGAAGAAGCAGGGACAAGTGAATTACGAATAGAGAAAGAAAATATTACGGTTGCACAGTTAAAAGATGTTGTTGCGAAAGAATATAATGTACCAGTTTCAGAGCCAATTATGGTTGCGATTAATGAAGAATACGCAAATGAAGATGACAGGGTCCAAGATGGTGATGTTGTTGCACTTATACCACCAGTGAGCGGTGGTTAATATTGGATTCATTAAAACGACTTTCCTACATAGGGAAAGTCGTTTTTTTATGGCAGTTTTGAGAACACTAATCTATAGAACAAGGAGGGAACTATGAAAAAAATATGTGTAGTTATCATAATGCTATGTGCGGCCTTTTTCTCTTCTCCAAGTGATTCTCTCGCGAAAGAATCAAGAGAACAGCTTTTAGAGAGTGCATTATCAAATAGGTACTATTCAGTTATTAGACAAGTGACAGAAGATCAATATGAATGTGTTTCAGTTATAAATATAAAGCGTCTCGGCAAGAAAGATGAATTTGTTCCTAGGTATGAAGTGAAGCTACAATTTCTTACATTTCAAGGAGCGCATAATCCGCCGAACGATAAAGTTACGCTTACTTTGGAAGATCATTTAGATCACGTAAAGATAAAGAAAGTGGAGCGAGAAAAGAAGGTTTCTGACGCTATTGCAGAAAAAGTTTGTGAACGGGAAAAAGAAAAAATAAAAGCTCACTCTAATGACTTAGAGTGATAACCTATGGCATTTAGTAAAGAAAGGTAATGAGTGATGGATATATTTTTAGCAATTTTACCAGCTATATTTTGGGGAAGTATTGTGCTATTTAACGTAAAACTGGGCGGGGGACCGTATAGTCAAACGCTCGGAACAACGTTTGGAGCACTTATTTTCTCAATTGTTGTTTATATTTTTATGAAGCCAGTATTAACACCTACCGTTATCGGAGTTGGAGTTGTGTCAGGTTTATTTTGGGCGCTTGGTCAGGCGAATCAATTGAAAAGTATTGATTTAATGGGTGTTTCGAGGACGATGCCAATTTCAACAGGACTTCAATTAGTCGCGACGACTTTATTTGGTGTTATCGTATTTCATGAATGGTCCACGACAATATCGGTCGTCCTTGGGATTTTAGCGCTCGTTTGTATTATTATCGGTGTTATTTTAACATCGCTTCAAAGTGAAGAAGAAAAGAATGCAGAGCAAGCAGCAAACTTTAAAAGAGGTATCGTAATTTTATTAATTTCAACAGTCGGTTATTTAGTTTACGTAGTAGTGATTAGGTTATTTAACGTAGATGGTTGGTCGGCTTTGTTGCCACAAGCAGTTGGTATGGTGTTAGGTGGGATTTTGCTTACCTTTAAGCATCATCCATTTAATAAATATGCAATTCGAAATATTATTCCAGGATTAATTTGGGCAGCTGGAAATATGTTTTTATTCATTTCGCAGCCGCGTGTTGGAGTCGCAACAAGTTTCTCGCTATCGCAAATGGGAATTATTATTTCCACGCTTGGTGGGATCCTTATATTAGGTGAAAAGAAAACGAAACGCCAATTAACGGGTATCGTTGTCGGTATCGTTTTTATTATCGCAGCCGGAATTATGTTAGGTATAGCCAAAAGTTAAAGGAGGTATGGAAATGTATAGTGATTTAGCAGGGAAAGTTGTCGTTATTACAGGATCAGCAACTGGTCTCGGAAGAGCGATGGGAGTGAGGTTTGCTAAGGAAAAAGCGAAAGTGGTTATTAATTATCGCTCACGAGAATCAGAAGCGAATGATGTGTTAGAAGAAATTAAAAAGGTAGGCGGAGAAGCGATTGCTGTAAAAGGTGATGTAACGGTCGAATCAGATGTGGCGAATCTCATTCAATCTGCTGTGAAAGAGTTTGGTACGCTTGACGTTATGATTAATAATGCAGGGATAGAAAACGCGGTACCGTCGCATGAAATGCCGCTTGAAGATTGGAATAGGGTAATTAATACAAATTTAACAGGTGCTTTTTTAGGAAGTCGTGAAGCGATTAAATATTTTGTAGAACATGATATTAAAGGGTCTGTCATTAATATGTCTAGTGTTCATGAGAAAATTCCGTGGCCACTATTTGTGCACTATGCAGCAAGTAAAGGCGGTATTAAACTGATGACAGAAACGTTAGCGCTAGAATATGCGCCAAAAGGTATTCGAGTAAATAATATTGGGCCAGGTGCAATTAATACGCCGATCAATGCAGAAAAATTTGCTGATCCTAAAAAACGTGCTGACGTAGAAAGTATGATACCGATGGGCTATATTGGAAAACCTGAAGAAATTGCAGCAGTAGCAACTTGGCTTGCTTCATCAGAGGCGAGTTACGTAACTGGAATTACGTTATTTGCAGATGGTGGAATGACTTTATACCCATCGTTTCAAGCTGGGCGTGGGTAATATGAAAAGGACAAAGAGTTTATCTCTTTGTCCTTTTTTTACAAAAAAAATAGCGTTTGGCTATTTAAAATTTAATGATTAATTGTATCTTGAAGAAATTCTGTTGCTTGATGTTCAGTAACATTTTGTACGAGCGCGACTTCGCTGATCATCATCTTTCGTGCATTATCTAGCATTTGTTTTTCGCTCGCATTTAATGCTCTCTCTTTATTACGGCGAAGTAAATCCCGAACCACTTCTGCGCTATCTTGTAAATTGCCATTTTTCATTTTTTCCATATTCATTGTATATCTTTGTTTCCATGAGAGTGATGGGTCTGCCTCCCCGTTTTGAAATTCAAGAAGTATATCATCTAACGTACCTCGATCAACGATATAACGAATACCTGATTTTTTTAATTGATCCATCGGAAGCATTACTTGCATATCTTTACTAATGATGCGTATCACACAATATTGACGTGAAGTACCTAATATTTCTTTCTCTTCAATTGCTTCGATGATTCCTGCACCGTGCATTGGATAAACGATTTTATCACCAATTTGAAACAAATCATCCACCTCCATATGTGGTAACCACTTTTAATGATAGCACACGTATGTAAAAATGTCAAATTTTATATAATAACATAATATTTATATTCGAGTCAATAATGTAAATTGCTTTTTTTATGTTTTTTTGGGATTTTATTTATAGTGATTTTTTTAGAAAAATAGTACAGGTGAAGAAAGAAGGCATATCCACTTATTTTTAAGCATAAAATGTAAAAGCGCTAATACAATATACCTAAATCCGTTCTTTGCAAAGGAGGGAGAGAAGGTGGGGCGCACAATAAAAATTGATATTACAAATAAAGTTGTAGCTAAATTTAGACCAAATTATTTGGAATTATATACGAGTAAATTTATGATAGGTAAGTTTTATGTCTATACTGAAGATAAAGAATATGTGTTAGAAGACGGATATATATATGAGAATGGAAAGTTTTATCGCATCATAGATACGCACCGTGGCAATAATCAAGCGGCGGAGGGCTGCGATCTAGGACGGTGTTAACATGATTCGTGTGAAAGTGTTTGATGAAAGTCACGAAAAAGACTTAGAAGATGCTGTAAATGTTTTTTTGAAAAAGATTGATGATAGCAACTTTGTAGATATTAAATATCAAGTTGGTGTTTCCATTAACGACGATGAAAACCAAATTTATTGTTTTTCAGCAATGATCGTTTATAAAGCATAAAAAAGAGCTGGGTGAGCCAGCTCTTTTTTATGCTTTATGTTGGGACAACATGTGTCGGTAATACGTTCATAATAGATTGGGTTGCGCCTAATTGCTTGGTCGTTAAAAGAGGCTCCCCTGTTTCGTGATTTTGGGCATCTTTACACATACCAAGGTGATAACGATCACCTAAAAATGGATCAATATAAAAACCATTTTTGAATACTTTATCATTTGGATGTTTTTCATGGTGAATATCAGAGCAGTTAATGCAATAGAACATAGCGTTCAACCCCTTTTTATTTTGTTTGAAAAAAGTGAGTTGGTAGTCATTTCGCTCCTAAGGAAATGTTGAGGAGAAGAGAAATAACTACCTACTCAAATGGTGGGCATATTCCTTCTGATTTGTCATATCTCGCGTATTGTCCCTGAGGGAAGGAGGAGAGACGAAGTACGCATGATATAAGTAAGGCGCTTCTTTCAATATGAATGATGGAGTTTCATGTTGAGAGAAGTTTTTATTTTGTATTGCCTTTGTGAGTATATTATGAGGAAATGCTAAGAGGGTGTTTGTCCTGTTGAAAAAATGTTGAGAATTTCTCAACAGTAAAAGAATTAGCGTTGACATGAAACTAAAAGGTGTTATATTATCAAAGTGTAACCAAAAGGTGTTATGTTATAACGCCGAGTAAAGGAGAATGAAAATGGAACAACAAAATACATTAAATGATATTAAACAAACAATCGTTTTTAACGCGTCTATTCAAAAGGTATGGAATGTAGTATCAACTGCAGAAGGGATCGCGTCATGGTTTATGCCAAATGATTTTGTATTAGAGGTAGGACATGAATTTCATGTGCAATCACCATTTGGGCCATCACCATGTAAAGTGTTAGAAATTGATGAGCCAAACCATTTATCTTTCTCATGGGATACAGATGGCTGGATTGTTTCATTTAATTTGAAAGACTTAGGAGATAACAAAACAGAATTTACGTTAATTCACGGCGGCTGGAAACATCCTGATGAAATTCTTCCGAAAGCAAATGCGAAGAGTTCTATTATTCGCGATAGAATGAGCGGTGGTTGGGTAGCGATTGTAAATGAAAAACTGAAAAAGGTTGTCGAAGGCTAAGTGTCCTCGTCAGCAGCGAAATATGATGTATTTCAAGCAATTGCTGATCCAACCCGCCGAGAAGTAATACGGTTATTAAGTGACAAAGAGTTACCGATTTCCAAAATAACGGATCATTTCCCGATGAGTCGTACTGCGGTTGTAAAGCACCTTCATATTCTTTCGGAAGCGAATTTAGTAAGTGGAAGAAAAAGCGGAAGAGAGAAGATATATCGTTTGCATCCAGAACCATTAGAAGAATTACAACAGTGGCTCTCGTATTATGAACGTTTTTGGGATAATAAATTATCCATGCTGAAACATATTGTGGAGAATGAAGAATAAAAAAAGGGTGACCAAAATGGTCATCCTTTTTATTGTTGCTCACTTGTTTGTGTAGCTGGCTTTAATAAAAGCCAAGCGATAATTAATGTAAATACTGCTAATACGAAAGTGCTCATATAAATGACGTGTACGCTTGATGCTAATGCGGATTGCGATTCGGTTACTACGTTTGCTGTAGTACCGCCATGTCCACCAGATACAAGATCAAGATTTTTAATACCACGTGCGTGAATCATCGTATTGAAGATTGTACCGAATATTGCAGCACCTAACGTTTGACTAAATGTATTAATAAATGTGTTTAAACCAACAGCTGTTCCGCGTGTATGAGCTGGTACGGCTGCTTGAATTGTTACCATGTAAATTGGTGTCACAAGCCCCATGCCTAAGCCGAATAATCCGACTGCTACATAAATAAGGAACGATGGTGAATTGGTTGATAGTGTAAATAATAAGAAGGTAGCGACTGATAAAATGCTAGCCCCAAGTAAAATGATTTGTTTCGTTTTTAATTTGCCTACTAAGTTACCAGAGAAAATAGCGCCAAATGTCCACATAACAGGGATTGGCATTAAAATAAGTCCAGCTTCTGTAGCATTTTTCCCTAATACACCTTGGCTCCAAATTGGAAGGTACATTGTAATACTAATAATCATTGCGCCAGCAATAAGAGTTAATATATTTATCGTAGATAATGTACGGTTAGAGAAAAGTGTTAAAGGAATTAATGGTTCCGGAGATTTTTTCTCGATGAACAAGAAAATAATGAATGAAATAGCGGCAAAGATTAATAGGCCGATAATTGTCATGTCTCCCCAGTTTTGCTTACTGCTACCTGTTAATAATGCATATAGTAGAGCGATTGTACTTAATGAGAAGACTGTTGCACCAAGATAATCGATATGATGTTTAGCAGGTTTAATAGATTCTTTGTAGTAAATTACAATCATTAAGCAAGCGATAATTCCGAATGGGACGTTTAAGAAGAAAATATAACGCCAAGAAAGAGAATCAACTAAAAATCCACCTACTAACGGTCCGATAACACCGGATACACCCCAAACGGCACTCATCCAACCTTGTGCTTTCGCGCGGTCTTTCGCTTCGCTATATAAGTCTCCAATAATCGTCATTGTGATTGGCATAACAGCACCAGCACCGATACCTTGAAGCGCGCGGAAGAAAATTAATTGTTCCATCGATGTAACGACTCCGCAAAGTGCAGAACCGACTAAAAAGATTGTAGCCCCGATTAGTAAAACCTTTTTACGACCGAATAAATCAGCGAGCTTTCCGTATATTGGAGTCGAAACAGCTGTTGCAAGCATATAAATTGCATATACCCAACTAACAAGTTCGACGCCTGACAAATCACTCGTTATACGAGGGATTGCTGTACTAACAATCGTTCCTTCTACCGCAGAAAGAAACGTCATTAACATTAAAGACATCATGACTTTTTTTCTCATTTGTTTTCCCCTTACCCTTTTTTAAATATTCAACAATATAAAATATAAAGGTACTAAGGTAAATAAAGCAACAAAAAAGCAATGGAAAGTTACATGGAGCAGATATTTGTCGCTTCTTGTCGGTAAGTCGATATATTTGAGAAATCGCTGATAAATTTGGAAAATCGCCGATATAATTACAGAATCGCTGATATATCTGTGGAATCGCCGATAATGATTTCATGGCAGTATTAAAAAAGAAACAGGAATCCCTGTTTCTTTTTTAATACTGCATTTTCGCGTTTTCTCCAGCAGTCGTTCCAGCAATTCTACCAGTAACAAGGGCTGATGTAATATTATAGCCACCAGTATAACCGTGAATATCAAGAACTTCTCCGCAGAAATATAAGCCGTTCGTGAATTTAGAAGACATTTCTTTCGGATTAATTTCTTTCACGGATACACCTCCGCCAGTAACGAATGCTTTTTCAATTGACTGCGTACCATTTACATTTACAGTAAACTCTTTAAAGTCTTTTACAAGTGCACGAATCTTTTCGTGAGAAACTTGTCCAGCTTGTTCACTACCGTCAATTTCATTTTTTTCCAATAAGAATAGGAAGTAACGTTCAGGGACATAACCTTTTAAAACGTTTTTAATTCCTTTTTTCGGATCTTCTTTCATTTGTTTCAGCATGCGCTGAAATAGTTGTTCACTATTTTCCTCTGGCAATGCATCAATACTCATTTGTATTGTATTCGTTTTAAACTTTTTCAGTGCTTTCACGACGAATTGACTACAGCGAAGAGCAGCAGGACCAGATAGGCCGAAATGAGTGAAGAGCATGTCCATTTTGTGAGAAATGATAGCTTTTCCTTTCGGGTTTAATACGCTTAAGTTTATATCACGTAAAGCAAGACCTTGTAATGAGCGATCACGTATAAACGGCTCGTTTGAAAGAATAGGTACTTCTGTTGGGAATAATTCTGTAATTGTATGACCTGCTTTTTCAGCCCAAGCGTATCCGTCTCCAGTGGAACCAGTTTGAGGAACGGATTTTCCGCCAACAGCGATAACGACGTGATTTGTTTCTAACACTTCGCCTGTTTGCAGTACAACTGCTTTCGTTTGACCATTTTCATATTCAATCGTTTCAACAGGCGTATTTGTACGGATTTTTACACCTAAGTTTTTTAATCGTATTAAAAGTGCGTCTACAACAGATTGCGCTTTGTTTGACACGGGGAACATGCGACCGTGGTCTTCTTCTTTCAATTTAACACCAAGATTTTCGAAGAATGTAATAATATCTTCATTATTAAAAATAGAAAAAGCGCTGTATAAGAAGCGACCGTTTCCTGGTATATGTTTAACAATTTCATCAAGTGGTAGACGGTTCGTTACGTTACAGCGCCCGCCACCAGAAATTGCAAGTTTACGCCCGAGTTTATTTCCTTTATCAAGAAGCAAGACATTTGCGCCTTCTTCTGCAGCACCAATTGCAGCCATTAGCCCAGAAGGACCGCCGCCGATGACAATAACATCATAATGCATAATATATCGACCTCATTTTCTACATTTCCTGCCTAAAAGAATAGCATGTTTTCCCTTAAAAGAAAAATAGAGTGAAGTACTGCTTAATGAGAGAATTGTGGTACAATACAAAAGTTAGAGTTCAGCACTATCCTGCTATTTGTAGGCGATAAGACTAAAACCTCAAGATTTAGGAGAAGTAAATAGGGAGTCTGTTAGCCTGTAAATGCTCGAATGGTTCAACTAATAAGGAGTAGGAGAGAAGTCTCCAACTAATTATAGTTTCACTTTATGTAGATGTAGGAGGATTTTTGTATGTCCGATTCGAAATTTCTGCGCGGAACGCTTATTGTTACGCTAGGGACATTTTTAGTAAAGTTCTTAGGCATGATTTACGTCTTTCCGTTTCATGCATTAGTAGGCACAGAAGGCGGAACGCTCTATACATATGGATACATTCCATATACGATCTTTTTAAGTATCGCAACGGCAGGTGTGCCGCTTGCTGTTTCAAAATTTGTTTCCAAATATAATGCGCTTGGCGATTATAAAACGAGCCGGAGAATGTTCCGCTCGGGAATGGTTATGATGATAGTAACAGGAATTCTTTCGTTCCTAGTACTGTACATGACGGCACCGTTGTTTGCAGAAGCGATGCTTGGTAAACAAAGTATACACAATAATGTAGGAGAAGTTACGACGATTATTCGTCTTGTAAGTTTCGCACTTATTGTTGTACCAGCAGCGAGTTTAATTCGTGGTTATTTCCAAGGTCACCAGTCTATGGGACCAACTACCGTTTCACAAATTATTGAACAAATTATTCGTATCGTCTTTTTATTAGCAGGTAGTTTTATCGTTATTAAAGTACTTGGCGGTACAGTTGCAACAGCAGTTGGAGTAGCAACATTTGCTGCGTTCGTTTCAGCGGTTGGAGCACTCGGTGTGTTAATTTGGTACTGGTTAAAACGTAAAAAATATTTGGATCAATATTTAATTGAACAAACTGTACCAGAATCAACAGTAAGTACTGTTCAATTGTTTAAAGAGTTATTCGCATATGCGATTCCTTACGTTGTAATTGGGTTAACAATTCCTTTATATCAACAAATTGATACATTGACATTTAACTCAATTATGCAGGCGATTGGTCAAGGGGATATCGCAGAGCGAGCGCTTGGTATTTTCACAATGTGGACGCATAAGTTAATTATGATTCCTGTATCACTTGCAACAGCGTTTAGTTTAACGCTTGTACCAGCAATTACAAAATCATTTACTGAAAAACAATACCGCTATTTGAAATTACAAATTACACAAACATTCCAGGCAAATATGTTTTTAACATTGCCAGCAGTTATCGGTATTTCAACACTTGCATATCCAATTTACACTGCTTTCTATGACTCAGATCCATTAGGTGGACAAGTATTAATGTGGTATGCACCAGTTGCATTGTTATTTGCTTTATTTACTGTAACAGCGGCAATTCTTCAAGGGATTAATCAGCAAAAGCATGCGATTGTCGCGCTTGTTATGGGTGTTATTTTGAAATTTGTATGTAACGTAATCTTTATTCGTTATTTCGGTACAGTAGGAGCAATTCTAGCGACCGCAGTTGGTTTCTTAGCTTCTGTTTGGTATACAAATCGACAAATTAAAAAATACGCACACTATTCATTCGGTGTTGTATATAAAAGAACATTCCAAATTGCAGTACTGACACTTATAATGGTCGTTGCTGTAAAACTATCACAATGGCTTCTATCCTTCATGATTTCGCCTGATGGCCGTATTGGTGCTCTTATAACAGTTGCGATTTGTGCAGGTATTGGTGGTCTTGTTTACGGATTGTTAGCAATTCGCACAGGAGTACTTGAAAGAGTATTTGGCGGAGAAGCATTAGATAAAATTCAACGTAAACTTGGTAGTAGATTTAAAATAAAGTTGAAATCAAGAGGGGCGTAATTACGTCCCCTTTTCTATGATAAATAAAGAAGGTGAAAAGCGTGAGATTAGATAAATTATTAGCGAATATGGGATATGGAAGTAGAAAAGAAGTAAAGAAATTATTGAAGGATGGCGTTGTGAAAATTGATGGAACGCCAGTAAAAGATGCGAAAGTTCATGTGAATGTAGAAGAGCAAGAAGTTATGATTCACGGTGAAGTTGTGGAATACAAAGAGTTTGTTTACTTAATGATGCATAAACCACAAGGTGTTATTTCAGCGACGGAAGATGATAACCATGAAACAGTAATAGATTTATTAGAATTAGAAGATGCAATCTTTGATCCGTTCCCAGTTGGACGACTTGATATCGATACGGAAGGTTTCTTATTGATAACAAATGATGGGAAGTTATCACATCAATTATTATCTCCGAAAAAGCATGTGCCGAAAAAATATTATGCACACGTTGCAGGAGTAGTAACAGAAGAGGATGTAAAAGAGTTTGCTAAAGGTGTTATCTTAGACGATGGCTATGAAACAAAGCCAGGTGCGCTTACAATATTGAAAAGCGATGATATTTCCGAAATTGAGCTTGTGATTACAGAAGGGAAATTCCATCAAGTGAAGCGTATGTTTGAAGCGGTAGGGAAAAAAGTAGTCTATCTAAAGAGAACAGAGATGGGTCCGTTAGTATTAGATGAAGAACTAGAACTTGGACAATACCGAGAGCTAACAGATGAAGAAGTAGAAATGTTAAAAACATATCAAGTAGATACTGAAAAGTAGTACTTTTATAGGCGCAGAAAAGACCCCTTTCTAATAGTTAGAAAGGGGTATGTATTTATTTACATACAATTATTTTTCGTTATGAGGTCATTCTCACTTTCTTTCCTGTTGTTGTCCACTTACCGCGGCAAGGGCTATACACGAGTTCATTAAACTGCAACACATTTAGATCACGTTGTATCGTTCGCGGTGTGATCCCGAACTCATCTACAAGGTCTTTCGTCGTTACCGTTCCGTTTTCATTGATGTACATATAAATTGATTTAATGCGTGTTAGCATACGAGTAGTTGTAGGTTTCAAGAGAAAACCACTCCTCTACTAGTTTTTTTGACCCCATTCAGGAAAGAAGGTCGTTACTACCATTGTACTCTACATGATAAAATTCATGCTTTAATCTACTTAAATTTTACAAAAGTTTAACAAAAATTCATATAGAAAAATATTGGTAGTTGACATTGTATATATGGTCAGTCAACTAACACATAAAATTCTACGTAAAACGCCAAATTCCTGCAAAATTTTTTGAAAAAACAAAAGAAAAACTAATAAGAAATGTCTGAAATATTACAATTGTTCGGTATTTATTTTTCGTGTATGGCATAAGGGATTTCGGTTTGCTATGATGAAAGAGATAATATAGTGAAGGATGGATGCGTGATGTCAGCGATTAATTGGACAGAAGAAGTGGCAAAACGAAAAGATGATTTAATTCGTGATACACAACAATTTTTACAAATTAAAAGTGTATGGGAAGAAGAATCGGCGAAAGAGGGCGCACCATTCGGTGAAGGTGTAGAAAAAGCGCTATCTTTCATGTTATATAAAGGAGAAGCTGAAGGTTTTGCTTCTAAAAATTTAGAAGGATACGCAGGTCATCTTGAAATGGGACAAGGAGAAGAATTAGTAGGTATTCTTTGTCACGTTGATGTTGTACCAGAAGGAGATGGCTGGACGACTCCCGCATATAGTGCGGATATTCGCGATGGAAAGATTTTTGCACGTGGTGCAATTGACGATAAAGGCCCAACGATGGCAGCATATTATGCGATGAAAATTGTGAAAGAATTAGGCTTACCTCTTTCAAAACGTGTTCGTATGATTATAGGAACAGATGAGGAAAGCAATTGGAAATGTGTAGATCACTACTTTAAAAACGAAGAAATGCCAACAATCGGTTTTGCACCAGATGCAGACTTTCCAATTATTAATGCAGAAAAAGGAATTTCTGATATACAAGTTGTGCAAAATGGAAGTGAAGAGAAAAAAGGTACATATGAACTTGTTTCATTTGATTCAGGGCGCCGTTTAAATATGGTTCCTGATTTTGCAGAAGTGGTTATTACAGGAGAAGATGTAAATGCACTTACAGTAGCATATGAAGAATATTTACAAACTGCTAAAAAAATAGGGAAATCGACTATAGAAGGAAATACAGTGACATTGCAAATAAAAGGAATTTCAGCGCACGGATCTACTCCTGAAAAAGGAGAAAATGCAGGTTTATTATTAGCAAACTTCTTAACTACAGTTTCACTTGATGGAAAAGCAACTGCATTTGCGACATTTGCAACAGAAACATTTACTGGTGATATTTTTGGTGAAAAAGCTACTATTGCTTATAAAGATGAAATTAGCGGTCCGTTAACAGTGAATGTCGGTCGCCTTTCTTATACGAAAGAAAATGGTGGTAACTTAGGT
The DNA here is from genome assembly GCF_900108285.1 of Bacillus sp. ok061. Classification (NCBI taxonomy): domain Bacteria; kingdom Bacillati; phylum Bacillota; class Bacilli; order Caryophanales; family Bacillaceae; genus Bacillus; species Bacillus sp. ok061. Next base: position 187,903 of record NZ_FNUW01000001.1, read on the forward strand.
CTAAACGTACGTTACCCGGTTACAACTAACTTTGAAGAAACAATTGCGAAGTTGAAAGAGTATGTTGGTACGCATGCATTTGAAGTAGCTGACTATTCTAATTCACGCCCGCATCACGTTGATAAAGACCACGTATTAATTCGTACGTTGCAACGTGTATATGAGGAACAAACAGGTGAAAAAGCAGAACTATTAGCAATCGGCGGAGGTACTTATGCTCGCTCATTAAAAGCTGGTGTGGCATTTGGACCGCTATTCCCTGGAAAAGAAGAACTTGCGCATCAAAAAGATGAGTACATTGAAATTGAAGACTTATTAAAAGCAACAGCAATTTATGCGCAAGCAATTCATGAACTAGCGAAGTAAAGTGAAACTTTAATCGCCGATATATGAATAATGACCGCTCTCTACTTTAGAGGGCGGCTTCTTTTTAATTGAATGAGATAAGAAAGAAAAGCAACAATAGAAAGAAGGAGACGGTGTACATGGATAGGCATTATTTTGTCGCAATTACGTTACCAAATCATATAAAAGAAGTGCTGTCTAACTATAAAGAGGATACGAATGAGGAATTACGATTTCGCTCGTGGGTACATAAGGAAGATTATCATATTACCCTTTCCTTTTTAGGAGGTGCGACAGAAGAACAGTTAAAAGGGATAAAGAATGGATTACAAACACTTACAAAAACAAAAGAACTATCGTTCACGTTACAAGGTTTTTCAACGTTTGGTAGAGAAGATCAGCCCCGTATTTTTTGGGCGAAGGTAAGTGAGAATCACGATTTGTTTCAGTTGCAAAAGCAAGTACATGCCATTTGTGAAGAAAATAGTTTTTCTCTAGAAACACGCCCATATCATCCACATATTACTGTTGCTCGTAAATGGATAGGAGAAGAAAAGTTTCATTTAGAAAGTATAAAAGAAGTACCTGAAATATCATTTCAAGCAGATACAATTACTTTATACGAATCCCACGTGAAAGAAACCCCGAAGTATAAATCGATTGCTGAAATAAAATTACAAAAATAGAATGGTGAAAACGTTTTTTATGCAGGTGAATATACTATAGAGAAGAATGGAGTTACTGTATAGAGTCTTGTTGATAAGAAAAGCCTTATCATTTGCAGCTCATTTTATCTCGCTCATTAAAGTTTCACTTTATTTTAACTTTGAGAATGATGGTGATTTTTTTATGTTGAAAGTAAAACGTCCATTTGATGCCTATTTAGATGAAATGAATAAAATTACAATTTTGCTCCCACATGCGTATGGAACAAGTCGGACATTTCGTTTGCAAGAAGGAAGTAATGTGAAAGATTTACCGATTGCTCATACTATTGCGCTTCCAGATGCAACGAAGTATGAGTGCTTTATAGAAGAGCCGCTAGATGTGGGTAAGTATTATACAGTACGAGATGAACGGAATGAAGAAACGGATTTACAAATAGGTGCTGTTATTCGAACAACAATTTTCGATGAAAAGTATTATTACGAAGGTACAGATTTAGGTGCTGTGTATCAAAAAGAAGAAACGACATTTAAAGTATGGGCTCCAACCGCAAGGCTTGCGAAAGTAAGAATTTATAAGAGTGATAAAGAATATACCGATCATGAAATGTACAGAGAAGAAAACGGAGTTTGGATTCAAACATTACAAGGTGATTTAGACGGAGCACGCTATACATTTCTTGTTTGTATTAATTTAATATGGAACGAAGCTGTGGATCCTTATGCAAAGTCGGTGACGGTAAACGGAAAACACGGTGTTGTTATCGATTTAGAAAAAACGAATGTAACAAGACGAGAGCAATTACCACCATTACACGCAATGACAGATGCCATACTGTATGAACTGCATATTCGTGATGCCACTATTCATCAGGGCAGTGGAGTGAGTAAAAAAGGAACATATAAAGGGCTAATGGAAGAAGGGACAACAGGGCGAAATGGGACGTTAACAGGGTTGTCTCATATAAAAGATTTAGGTGTTACACATGTTGAACTATTACCTTTATATTGTTTCGGTGGTGTAGATGAGGCGAATCCTTCGTCCGCCTATAATTGGGGGTATAATCCATTATATTACAATGCACCAACAGGATTTTATGCTACAAATCCCTCTGATCCGTATAACAGGATAGTTGAGTGCAAACAACTAATTGAAACATTTCATGAACAAGGTATTAGGGTGATCATAGATGTTGTATATAATCATGTTTATGAAAGAGAGCTATCATCATTTGAAAAGCTTGTTCCAGGATACTATTTTCGTCATGGTGAAGATGGTATGCCTTCTAATGGGACGGGAGTCGGAAATGATATAGCGTCTGAACGGAAAATGATGAGGAAATTCATTGTAGAGTCTATTTTATATTGGCTTACTGAATACAATGTCGATGGATTCCGATTCGACTTAATGGGAATTTTAGATGTTGATACAATGAATATGATAGAAAAAGAAGTGCGAAACATAAAACGAGATGCTTTGCTATTAGGAGAAGGATGGGATTTACAAACACCGCTTCCTCTTGAGGAAAAAGCAACGTTAAATAATGCGAAGAAAATGCCACATATCGCGCAGTTTAATGATCAATTTCGTGATGGGATAAAAGGGAGTACATTTCATATAAACAAACGTGGTTTTGCATTTGGTGGGTCTGTAGACTGTAATCATTTGCAGTATATTGCAGCAGGAAGTCTTTTAAGTATGAAAGAAACAGGGCTGTTTCTAGAGCCGGCGCAAAGCATTAATTATGTAGAATGTCATGATAATATGACGATGTGGGATAAACTAGTGCGCAGTAATGAAGAATCAGAAGCGATTTTGAAAAAACGTCACCTGCTAGCGAGCGCAATGGTTATTCTTTCACAAGGCATTCCTTTCTTACATGCAGGACAAGAGTTTTATCGTACGAAGAAAGGAAATGAAAATAGTTATAATGCAAATGATGAGATCAATCAATTAGATTGGGATCAAAAAGAGAAAGAGATAGAGACCGTTAACTATATAAAAGGTTTAATTGCGATTCGTAAAGAGCATGGGGCATTCCGATTACAAAACGCAGACCTTATAAAAAAACATATGACTTTTTTACAAACATCTACAGAAGTACTTGCATACCACCTGCAAAATGTAAAATCATTTGGGCCGTGGAAAGAGATTGTCGTTTTATTTAATAGCGGTTTAGAAGCTAAAACGGTGCAACTTCCGAAAGAAGCAACGTGGGATGTGCTAGTAAATGAAAACGAAGCGAAAATAGATCCAATTTCTTCATTTAGAGGAAAGGAACTTAGGCTCCCTCCAATTAGCACGTATATATTGACGATAATGTGACAAATCGCTACTTGACGATGAGAATGTAATAAATGTAGAATTGACAAAGGTGACGATTTTGATAAGTTGTCATTCTATGACAGGTTTTGTAAAATAAAATAGAGGATTTTTGGCTTAGGCTAATTTTTCTTTTCATTTACAGTAAAATATATGAATCCACAACATGTGTAGAAATGTTGCGGTTTTTCTTTTCATAACTATAAAAGATAAGGATTTGTTAACGGGTAATGAATATGGAATGGTTGGAACAATTATTAGGAAAAGAGTGGAGTCTTGTACCGGCTGGTGGAGTAACGGGCGATGCGTATATTGCGCAAAACGGACAACAGAAGTTATTTTTAAAGCGGAATACATCGCCCTTTTTAGCGGTATTGTCAGCAGAAGGAATTGTTCCAAAATTACTTTGGACAAGAAGGGTAACGAACGGTGATGTAATTTCTGCTCAAAAATGGCTTCCGGGACAGAAGCTAGAGCCAGAGGATATGAAACTAGAACGTGTTGCGAAACTTTTGAAGAAAATTCACTCCTCTAAAGCGCTTGTACAGATGATTCAAAGACTTGGGAAGCAGCCGCTTCACGCACAAGAGTTATTACAACAACTGCAACTCGTTTTAAGAGGAGATATAAGGGATGATGAAACAATTCAGCAAGGCCTTCAATATTTAATGGATTCATTAAAAGCTATTGAATACAACGAATTCGTTGTATGCCATTGTGATGTAAACCATAACAACTGGATATTGTCGGATGAAGATGAGTTGTTTTTAATTGATTGGGATGGAGCTGTAATTGCTGACCCAGCTCTAGACCTTGGTATGTTATTATATTGGTACATTCCGCGCCAGGAGTGGAGTGAGTGGCTCGGTTTTTATGATATTGAAATGGATGAATCGCTGCTTAGGCGCATGAGATGGTATGTGATAGCACAAACGATTTTGTCTATTCAATGGCACACAACAAAAAAACAGCAAGCAGAAGCTGAATATTGGCATCAATATTTACAGCAACTACTTGCTTCAGAATAATACTTAAGAAAAATTGTCCATTCCAGCAATCCACTGAGTAAGTTGTTCTTGATTATTGGAAATATGGTTGTCCAAATTAGAGGAAGATTTACCCGATTGACTATAAGAATATACATCGTTTAGCATTGTTTTAGCGTCACTACTTATATTATCGTTTGCGAGTAACGATTGAATGAGGCGCTCTAATTGCTCGCATTCTGAAACTGTCCCGCAGCAATCACTTTGGTGGTTGACTAAAATATCTTTCAGCACTTCTAATTGATGTTGTTGATTAATTGGCATGAACGGATCATCCTTTCGATTGTTTTTCTCTTCAAATGTAAGAGAAAAAGCTGTTTCGTCATGGAATGTTTAATGCTGTATGTAGTTTTTATCAAAATGGTACATCTTATACTTGAAAGAAACGGACCGAGTGCTCGTACGTACTTGGTTTTTTGTTTGGTAGATTGATTAAAAAAAGAAAGAAGGAATTATTCCTTTAAAATAGTTTTGTAAAGAGAGGGAGACATCTATGCGTTTAAGACATAAACCATATGCAATGGATCGAATTAACGAGTATTCACATATCGTAATCGGAAACCCAGAGGAGCGCGCTGGTAACTGGAAAGAAGTATTTGGAAATGAACAACCAATTCATATTGAAGTAGGTACAGGTCGTGGCCGCTTTATGTATGATATGGCAAAAGCGAATCCACATATTAATTATATTGGAATTGAAAAATTCACAAGTGTTGTTGTAGATGCACTTGATAAATTAATTGAAGAAGAAGTGCCGAACTTAAAGTTAATTAATAAAGATGCTGAAGATTTAACAGTTTTCTTTGCAAAAGGTGAGATTGATCGCGTTTATTTAAATTTCTCAGATCCATGGCCAAAGAAGCGTCATACGAAGCGTCGTTTAACGTATAAAACGTTTTTACGTAATTATGAAGAAGTGTTAGTAGAAGGCGGAGAAATTCATTTCAAAACAGATAATCAAGGTTTATTTGAATATTCTCTTATGAGTATGGCTGAGTATGGTATGTTACTAACGTACTTAAGCTTAGATCTTCATAACAGTGACTTTGAAGGTAACATCATGACTGAATACGAAGAGAAATTCTCTAGTAAGGGTCATCGTATTTACCGAGTTGAAGCAAAATATCGTACAGAGCCTATGCAGTAATGCCATAGGTTTTTTTACGTCTAAAATAATCAGAATTTTATGTTAATATTAATTAAAAGGGGGATGTGTAATGGAACATTTACAAATTGGAGATATAAAAGTAACGTGGTTAAAAGGCGGAAATACACATTTAGATGGAGGGGCAATGTTTGGTGTTGTGCCGAAAGTACTTTGGTCACGTAAATATAAACATAATGACACAAATCATATTTACTTACGAACAGATCCGTTACTTTTACAAACGAAAGATGGAAATATGCTCATTGATTCAGGAATAGGAAACGGTAAGTTGGATGAGAAGATGAAACGAAATCAAGGTGTAACAGAAGAATCATCGGTGTATGAATCATTAGAAAAATTAGGATTAAAGTCTGAAGATATCGACTATGTCTTAATGACACATCTTCATTTTGATCATGCATCTGGTCTAACAAAATGGGAAAATGATCACCTTGTACCGGCATTTCCAAATGCGAAAATTTACGTAAGTGAAACAGAATGGAATGAAATGAGGAATCCAAACATTAGATCACGTAATACATATTGGAAGGAAAATTGGGAGCCAATTGTAGATCAAGTTGTTACGTTCCAGCAAGAAATAGAAATTACAGATGAAATTAAGATGGCGCATACGGGTGGTCATAGTGATGGACATGCAGTTATCGCTTTGGAGAGTCAAGGGGAAACGATGCTACATTTAGCAGATCTCTTGCCGACGCACGCGCATCAAAATGTATTATGGGTAATGGCATACGATGATTATCCGATGACCTCGATTGAAAATAAACAAAAGTGGATGAAGTATGGTGCTGACAAAGAGGCGTGGTTTACGTTTTATCATGATGCATATTATCGCGCTGTGAAGTGGAATGAGGAAGGGCATATCGTAGAAAAAATAGAACGGAAAACGAGTATAGAAGCTTAAAAAGAGGAGATTGTTCCATCATATTTGTTGGAGCAGCTTCTTTTTTATTATCGGATTTTGTCGGTAAGTCGATATATTCGGAAAATCGCTGATATAATTTTAATCAATACCCACAATTTCAAAAAAATAAGAGGTTCACCTAATGGGAACCCTCCTTTTTATGCTGCTATAACCTCTAAAACAGTACCTGTTTTAGCATCAACTAAAAATTCAAATCGTTCTTGTATATCATCTAACATTGTTGTAAGACCGCCGCGATAAACTTCATATGCGACATCATATTTTTCAAATGTCTCTGGAACCATATGTACCCAAGAGCCAGTAATTTCACCTTTATGACTTAATGCTTGTTTCACCATTTTCAATGCTTTTTCTGAAGAAATATGGGATTGTTCTTGTACTTTGTTTGCAACGAGATAACCAGCTGCGAATCCAAAGCCAAGACCTGCTACTAAACCTTTCCAGCTCATATATTCACCTCAATTCTATAAAATAAAAATAGTGTACCAATAATAATTATAAAGCAAATACAGTTAAAAAAGAAGAAACTAGAAACATTTCGAAAATTTCGTTACAATAAAAGAGGTATTCTACTAAGGTTTGAAAGAAGGGGACTTCGTGAATAAAGAGACATTACAATTATTTCGTACGTTAACAGAATTACAGGGTGCATCAGGTTTTGAACATGATGTACGCCGTTTTATGAAACAAGAATTAAGCAAATATGCGGATGAAATTGTACAAGACGGTTTAGGTAGCGTATTTGGTCTGAAAAAAGGGGACGAAACTGGCCCGCGTGTTCTTGTAGCAGGTCATATGGATGAAGTAGGTTTCATGGTTACGCAAATTACGAAAAACGGAATGCTTCGTTTTCAAACGTTAGGCGGCTGGTGGAGCCAAGTTCTATTAGCACAGCGTGTACAAGTTATGACGAAGAATGGTCCTGTTATTGGGGTTGTTGGTTCTATTCCTCCTCATTTATTAAGTGACGCGCAACGTGCAAAACCGATGGATATAAAAAATATGTTAATTGATATAGGTGCAGATAGTTATGAAGATGCGATTGAAATTGGTGTAAAACCAGGACAACAAATCGTGCCGATTTGCCCATTCACACCGATGGCAAATGAGAAGAAAATTATGGCGAAAGCTTGGGACAACCGTTACGGATGTGGTCTTGCAATTGAATTGTTAAAAGAATTAAAAGATGAAACATTACCAAACACATTATACTCTGGTGCTACTGTACAAGAAGAAGTAGGCCTTCGCGGAGCGCAAACTGCTGCAAATATGATTCAACCAGACATTTTTTATGCGCTTGATGCAAGTCCAGCAAACGATGCATCTGGTGATAAAACGCAGTTCGGTCAATTAGGAAGAGGTGCTCTTCTTCGTATTTACGATCGCACGATGGTAACACATAGAGGAATGCGCGAATTCATTTTAGATACAGCAGAAACAAACAACATTCCGTATCAATACTTTATTTCACAAGGTGGTACAGATGCGGGCCGTGTACATACAAGTAACTCTGGTATCCCATCAGCAGTAATTGGTGTTTGTGCACGCTACATTCATACACATGCTTCAATTTTACATGTTGATGATTATGCAGCGGCGAAAGAATTAATTACGAAGCTTGTAAGAACAACGGATAAAACGACGTTAGAGACAATTAAGAATAACGCGTAGAGAAGAAGGGCTGAAGAGCCTTTCTTTTTTTGGATTGAATAGATGACCCATCCATGAGTGGGAGCGGTCAGTGCTTAATGGGCGATCGAATGGTGTATTAAGAGCGCGGGTAGGAAGTGAGATAAAGACTATTTTTGTGTTCGAGGTCTGTAATTGAGGAAAGCTACCTTTCTTTTTGGATTGAATAGATGCCCAGCGGTGTGTGGTGGCGGTATGTGCTCGAATGGTGTATTAAGACCGAGGATAGGAAGAAAGAAGAAGCCTGTTTTTTTGTTTAGGACCAGTAATATTGTGGAAAGCCATCTTCTTTTATAGGTAGAAGGGATTCCACGGTGGTGTGTGATAGTGGTTGGTATTTAATATGTTCGGAAGCAGATATTGGAACAAAATGATGAATTTTTATAGAGGTGAACGAAATGAAGGTAGTAGTTGGATCGAAGAATAAAACGAAGGTTGGCGCTGTGGAGAAGGTTTGGAAAGATGCTGAAATTACATCTCTTTCTGTTCCTTCAGGAGTAGCAAATCAGCCGTTTTCAGATGAAGAGACGATGCAAGGAGCGATTAATAGAGCGAAGCGAGTGCTAGAGGAAGGAGAAGCTCCAATTGGTATTGGGCTAGAAGGCGGTGTGATGAAAACGGAGCACGGTTTATTTATGTGTAACTGGGGTGCGTTAGCAACAAGTGATGGGAAAGTATTCGTGGCTGGAGGAGCGCGTATTAAGTTACCAGACGATTTTTTAGCACCTCTTGAAGATGGCAAGGAGTTAAGTGAAGTGATGGAAGAGTTTGTACATAGAAAAGATATTCGTAGTCACGAAGGTGCGATTGGTATTTTTACAGATGATTATGTCGACCGCACGGAATTATTTGTACACGTTGTTAAGTTACTTGTTGGGCAATATAAGTATGACAAAAAGCAAGCATAAACCTTGCACCATGCGCGATGTATGGTAGTATAAAAGAAAGATTATAACATGAAAAATGCACCCGTTAGAGGAGGAAATATAGATGAAGTCATTAGAAAGCATGGAGCAATTCCAACAATTAAAAAATGAAGAGAATGTAGTCTTTATGTTCTCAGCAGAATGGTGCCCAGACTGCCGCTTTGTAGACCCATTTATGCCAGAAGTAGAAGAGAAATATAGTGATTTCTCATTTTACTATGTAGATCGTGATGAGTTTATTGATCTATGTGTAAAATTAGACGTATTTGGCATTCCGAGCTTTGTAGCGTACAATAAAGGTGAAGAAACTGGTCGCTATGTAAACAAAGATCGTAAAACACAAGAACAAATCGAAGAGTTCATTGAAGGTTTAAAGTAAGGCAATTTGCCAATTGAATTGTAAAACAACCTCTACCTTCGCGGGGGAGGTTATTTTTTTGGAAGGGAGGAAAAAGAGATGAAGATGACAAGTAAAAAGATGAAAGAAGAGTTAATGAAGAAATTATCTCGTCCAGAATGGGACTTTCAGTATGATAGCGAGAAAGAGGTTCTACGTATAGAACAGAAAGACTCGAAAAAAGGTATTAACGTATCGCTTCCAGGAGTTGTGGCAAAATGGGAAGTGAACAAAGAAAAGGCAATTGAAGAAGTTGCTTATTACGTACAAGAAGCGCTAATTGCGATGCATAAAGAAGAAAATAGCGGAGCAAAAATTTTACCTGTTATTCGTTCTACTTCTTTCCCGAAACAAGCAGAAGAAGGAAATCCGTTTATTATGACGGATCATACGGCGGAAACACGTATTTACTATGCGTTAGATTCGAATAAAACGTATCGACTAATTGATGAACGTCTATTACAAAAATTAGAACTTACAGAGCAACAAGTGCGGGAAATGGCATTATTCAACGCACGCTCATTAGGTTATGAATTTAAACAAGATACAGTAGCGGGGAATACATTCTACTTTTTAAACACAAATGATGGGTATGATGCGACTCGTATTTTAAACGAATCGTTACTACAATCGATGCGTGAGAAGATTTCTGGTGACATGGTTGTTGCTGTTCCTCACCAAGATGTATTAATTATTGCTGATATCGTCAACGAAATCGGTTATGATATTATTGCACAAATGACAATGAAATTTTTTGCCGAAGGGCATGTTCCGATTACATCACTTTCATTCGTATATGAAGATGGAGAATTTGAACCAATCTTTATTTTAGCGAAAAATCGGAAGAAGACAGATGGAAAAGAGAAAGGATGAACGAAGTGAACGTTTTTTACAACCTTGAAGGAATTGGTGACACTTTAATTGTTGCCTTACAAGATATTACTTTAGAGAACCGTACTTTTGATCGCAAAGGAGATGTTGCACGCGTATACGATCGTGAAAGCAATGTAACAGCAGGATTCAACATCTTTAATGCATCTTCTTACTTAGAAGTAAAAGAAAAAGGAAACCTTACATTAACGAAAGAGCTTGTAGAGAAAATCAACGAAATTTTAGCGAAGAATGGCTTTGAAGAGACAGTAGAAGCAGATCTTTCTCCGAAATTTGTTGTAGGCTATGTAGCTGAAAAAGAAAAGCACCCAAATGCTGATAAGTTAAACATCTGTAAAGTAGAAATTGGTACAGAAACATTACAAATCGTATGTGGTGCACCAAACGTTGATGCAGGACAAAAAGTTGTCGTTGCAAAAATCGGTGCTGTAATGCCAAGCGGTATGTTAATCAAGCCAGCTGAGCTTCGCGGTGTTCCTTCTTCTGGAATGATCTGCTCTGCACGTGAATTAGAGCTTCCAGACGCTCCACAAGAAAAAGGTATTCTTGTATTAGAAGATAGCTTTGAAGTTGGACAAGAATTTAAATTTTAATTGATATAAGAAAAGAGAGGTTGTCCTTTTGGGCAGCCTCTCTTTTTTGTCATTTTTGTTGGTAAGTCGAAATTTCGTGTTGAATCGTTAATATATTGAGAGTTGTGATAGATATACTCCAAAAATCGTAAATATGATAAAGGTGTCACCTTTTGTCTTAAAATCTATATTGTATTTTATAAACAAACTAGTTAAAATTTAGAAAAATAGAAGGGGATAGACGTATGAAACAACAACCAAAAATCGCAGAACTTCTAAAACGAATTGAAACTTCAAAACAGCAAGATGTTGAGCTAGGTACTTATGAAATATATGTGTTTAGTGAAAGTGAATTAGAAAAAGGACAAATCGGTTACCGATATGATAAACATAAAAAGTCATTAATAAGTGAAGAAAACGGAAAGTGGCAAGAAGGATGGATTGCAATTGGATATGAAACGGATATGGGCGATCCAGTTTTCGTAAATATAGATGATGACGCTTATCCAGTTTATACTGCAGAACGTGGTACAGAAACATGGCAGCCAGTTTATATTGGAAATATGGATGAGATTATAGGGCAATTATAAGAAAAACTTTGAATCCGGTGCAAAGTGATGGGAGAGAAGTATGAAGTATATAAAAATAATGAGCATGATTGCATTCATTGGAATATATATGGCCGGTTGTTCACAAGAGCAGTCGAAAAAAGAAACTACATCTTCTATACAAGAGAAAAACAAAGATACCAAAGAAGACGCACCGGTAGAAAAGCTGCAAGAACAAGAAAAGAACGAAGAATCGCAAGCAATTAAAACGAATGAGCAAGTGGAGCATAAGCAGGAGGAAATGCCGGCTGAAGAAAAGATAGAGGAAACTACACCGGTGCTGCCAACTGAGCAACCAGTGCAAAATAATGAACAAAAAGTAGAGAGTAATGAAAAACAAGAGAAGTTTCTTGTCGTTATTGATCCAGGGCATCAACAAAAAGCGAATTTAAATTTAGAGCCGATTGGGCCAGGGGCAACAACACAAAAATATAAAGTGACAGATGGTACAACTGGTGTTGTGACGAAAAAAAGAGAGGCCGTACTTGTATTAGAAATGGCTTTCGTATTAAAAGAAAAGTTAGAAGCAAAGGGAATGCAAGTATTAATGACGAGAACGTCACAAGACGTTGATATAAGTAATAAAGAACGGGCGACATTCGCAAATAATCATAAGGCAAATTTATTTTTACGTCTTCATGCAGATGGTTCTGAAAATCCAAACCAAAGTGGATTTGCTGTATTGACGCCAGCAGAAGACAGTCCGTATACGAAAGAGATTTATGCGGAAAGTCTTCAAATCTCTCAAATGATTGTAAATAAAATGAGGGAGAACCAGCAAGTGAAAGTAAATGGAATTAAATTCAGGGATGATCTTTCTGGATTTAATTGGTCCAAAGTACCTGGTGTACTATTAGAACTTGGGTTTATGTCAAATCTTGAAGAAGATAAAAAATTATCTGACCCGCAGTATGTAAATTCTTTATTGCAAAGTGTAACGGATAGTATAGATGCATATCGGAAGCGTAAAGCTTAAGCGCAGTCTTACATGAAAGGCTGCGTTTTTCCATATGAAACACTCGTAAATTAGAATATTGTGGATAAATATGACATGCTTAATTTTACCTGCACTTTTTGCCGAATGCTGATACAATAAAGGATGTTACTATTTAGTAGAAAGAGTGGTAAGCATGTTAGATTGGATGAAAAAGTTGTTTAACAAAGAGGAAGAACAAACAGCGTTGAATAAAGAAGTACAAAAGCAAATTGAAAGTCAGCCGAAAATTCCTCGTGTAAACCACTACACTGAAGCAAGAGAAGCACAAATGGCAAGTAGGAATGCAGGTAAATGCCGTTTTCCTTTAGTACCGGATAATGGGTTCGATGAAGAGGATGAAAGAGAAGTAGATCGCTTCGAAGAACAACCTGTTCAAGGAGTAACATATGAAGAACCGACTGCTCAAAGAGGAATACAGGTGGAAAGAAGCAGACGACCGTATGTGGAAAAGGTAGTTTCTACATATGAAGAACCGGAAGTACAATATGAACCGGTGCGAGAGGCTGTCGTTAAAAAGGCATCTGCACCTTCGCAAGAGAGTAACCGTAGACCATTTCGTCCAACAGAAATGATTTCGCCAATTTATGGATATAATCGTCCTTCAGTAGAGAAAAAGGTTGAAAAGCAGGAGGAAGTAAAAGAAAGAGAAGATCTTGAAATATCTGTAGAGGGCAAAGCAGTTGTTGATGCATGGTTAGAGAAAAAAGGATATACATTATCAGATTTCTCAGAAGGGCAAGCAACGTCTTCTTCGCCTAGTCATGAATCGGTTGGCCAACAGGATAAAAAGCAAGAAAAATCAGTTGTTGATCAATGGCTAGAGAAAAACGGTTATGAAATCGAACGCCAAGAGCCTTTAGTAGAAGAAAAAGAAGTGATTCAAGGAATGAGTACACCGCAGGAAGTTTCAGCGGATGAATTACTTCATAAAACAGTAGCTGAGCAGATGGAAAGTGCTAAGCTAGAAAAAGATGTAGTGGTGTTAAACGAAAACAATCTACAAGAAGAATTAGTGGCTTCTAAAGTAGAGCACGAGGATACAATATTATCAGAAGAAATTAAACGTAATACAGAAATAAAACAACCTACTATTGAAGTAGAAAAGCAAGCTCCAGAAGAATCAGTGATTGTCAAAGCAGAAGAAAAACTTGAAGAAACAATCATTGTGGAAATACCAGAAGAGCTAGAAGAAGTGGAAGTAATTGCGGAAACAGAAGAATCAGAAGAAGTGGAAGTAATTGCAGAAACGGAAGAGTCAGAAGAAGTAGAAGTAATCGCAGAAGCAGAAGAGTCAGAAGAAGTGGAAGTAATTGCGGAAACAGAAGAGCTAGAAGAAGTAGAAGTGATTGCGGAAACTGAAGAGCTAGAAGAAGTAGAAGTGATCGCAGAAACAAAAGCGCCTGTAGTAGAGACATTTGTAGCACTTGAGGAAATTCAGCAAGAAGATGAAGCGATTGAACAAAAGAGTGAATTCATACATGTAGCTGAGATTGATGAACAGACAAAGAACGACGTTCAAAGCTTTGCGAATATTTTACTTACAGAAACAGAAGAAAATAAACGAGTTGTAGAAGAAGCGCCAGTCGCAGAAGAACAACCAGTTGTAAAAAAAGAAGAACCAAAACGTGAGAAAAAGCGTCATGTACCATTTAATGTTGTTATGTTGAAACAAGATAGAACACGATTAATGGAAAGACATGCAGCTAGAGCAAATGCAATGCAGCATTCTGTTAATGTACGAGTAGAGAATAAGCCAGTGCAACAAGTAGTAGCAGAACCACAAGTGGAAGAACAACCAATGCAGCAGGTGGTAGTAGAATCACAAGTGGAAGAGCAACCAATGCAGCAGGTGGTAGTAGAATCACAAGTGGAAGAGCAACCAATGCAGCAGGTGGTAGTAGAATCACAAGTGGAAGAGCAACCAATGCAGCAGGTGGTAGTAGAATCACAAGTGGAAGAACAACCAATGCAGCAGGTGGTAGTAGAATCACAAGTGGAAGAGCAATCAGTGCAGCAAGTAGTAGCAGAACCACAAGTGGAAGAGCAACCAATGCAGCAAGTAGTGGTAGAGCAAGTACAAAAGCCAATTTCAAGTACGGAAGTACAAGAGAAAGCATATGTTGTAAATCAAAGAGAGAACGATATGCGAAATGTATTGCACACACCACCGACATACACTGTTCCGCCATTAGCGCTGTTGTCGATTCCACAGCAATCAGCGCTAGATAATACAGAATGGTTAGATGAGCAAAAAGAATTATTAGATACAACGTTTAATAATTTTCATGTTGGAGCACATGTTATTAATGTCTCGCAAGGGCCAGCAGTAACTCGTTTTGAAGTGCAACCAGACCCAGGCGTGAAAGTAAATAAAATTACAAATTTAAGTGATGATATTAAGTTAAGTTTAGCTGCGAAAGATATTCGTATTGAAGCGCCGATTCCAGGGAAGAGTGCAATTGGAATTGAAGTTCCAAATAAAGAAAGTAAGCCAGTATTTCTTCGTGAAATTTTAAGAAGTCCTGTATTCACAAAGAGTGAATCACCGCTTACTGTTGCGCTTGGACTTGATATTTCAGGTGATCCAATTGTAACAGATATTCGAAAAATGCCGCACGGACTTATTGCGGGTGCAACGGGTTCAGGTAAAAGCGTGTGTATTAACGCGATTTTAACGAGTATTTTATATAAAGCGAAACCGCATGAAGTGAAGTTAATGTTAATTGATCCGAAGATGGTTGAGCTTGCACCATACAATTCTGTTCCACATCTTGTAGCACCTGTTATTACGGATGTAAAAGCAGCGACAGCGGCTTTAAAGTGGGCAGTCGAAGAGATGGAACGCCGTTATGAATTGTTTGCGCACGCTGGTGCTCGTGATTTAACTCGTTACAATACGATTGTAAGTGAGCGAGAAATTCCAGGAGAAACATTACCTTATATCGTTATTGTCATTGACGAGTTAGCCGATTTAATGATGGTAGCACCTGGTGATGTTGAGGAAGCGATTTGTCGTATTGCGCAAAAAGCACGTGCTTGTGGTATTCATTTATTAGTAGCGACGCAGCGTCCATCTGTAGATGTTATTACAGGTTTAATTAAGTCAAACATTCCAACGCGTATTGCGTTTACTGTATCATCTCAAGTTGATTCGCGTACGATTATTGATATTGGAGGCGCGGAGAAATTACTTGGCCGTGGTGATATGTTATTTTTAGGGAACGGTACATCTAAGCCAGTTCGTGTACAAGGTGTATATGTATCGGATGATGAGATCGAAAAGACAGTTGATCATGTGAGAAAGCAAATGAAGCCGAATTACTTATTTAAGCAAGAGGATTTATTAGCGAAAACAGAACAGGCTGAGTCGGAAGACGAATTGTTCTTTGAAGCATGTCAATTTGTTGTAGAACAAGGGGGAGCGTCCACATCTTCTGTACAGCGAAAATTCCGCATCGGTTATAATCGCGCGGCACGTCTCATTGAGGAGATGCAATCGCAAGGAATTATTTCTGAAGCAAGAGGGACGAAGCCAAGAGATGTCCTTATTTCTGAGGATGAATTTGCTGCTATGCAGGAAACGAATGTATAGTCCACGGTTTTGCTGTATACTAATAGAAAATGTTGGATAGTAAAGTAGGGAGTAAAGCGACATGAAAGAAATTGAATTAAAATTAAAAGGTGAAATAAATCGACTAACAAATAAAACATTTAAATTTGACGAACGAGTTGGAGAAGGTTGGTTCTCCGCCGTTTACTTTTTAAAAACTAGAGAAATTATTGAAGAATTTCGCCCGAAAAGTGTTGTAACGATGCAATTTTTCCAAAAAGAAAATGCAGTTCTTTGCGGAACAGATGAAGTAATTGCATTGCTACAAACATTCGCTAAAAATCCTGAGGAACTTGAAATTAACTCTTTAAAAGATGGCGATAAAATTAGTCCATTTGAAACAGTGTTAACAATTCATGGTCCTTATGAGAATTTCGGATTTTTAGAAGGTGTTATTGATGGGATTTTAGCTCGTCGTACATCGGTTGCAACAAACGTATATAATGTTGTCCAAGCTGCACGTAGTGTAGATAAAGAAAAACCAGTTATTTTCATGGGAGATCGTGACGACCATTATACACAACAAGCTGGTGACGGTTATGCAGCATACATCGGAGGTATGAGCGCACAAGCGACGCATGCAATGAATGAATGGTGGGGCAGAAGTGGTATGGGAACAATGCCTCACGCATTAATTCAAATGTTTAATGGTGATGTTGTAGAAGCGGCAAAAGCATATCATAAGAAATTCCCAGAAGATGAATTAGTTGTACTAATTGATTACAATAATGATGTTATTACAGATGCACTTCGTGTAGCGCGTGAATTTGGATCAACATTAAAAGGTGTGCGTGTAGATACGTCTCGCACAATGATTGATCAATACTTTATTCGCCACCCAGAAGTACTTGGAACATTTGATCCACGTGGTGTAAATCCATCGCTTGTATTCGCACTTCGCAAGGCGCTTGATGAAGAAGGATTCCAGCATGTAGACATCGTTGTAACTGGTGGATTTGATGAAAAGCGTATTCGTGAATTTGAAGCTCAAAAGGTACCTGTTGACATATACGGGGTAGGGAGTAGCTTGTTAAAAATGAATATAGGCTTTACTGGTGATAATGTAGAATTAAATGGGAAACCAGAAGCAAAAGCTGGTCGTAAATATCGTCCCAACCCACGTTTAGAGCGTGTTCAATTAGAAAAAAGAGAAGAGATGTAAAAGAGAGAAAAACTGATAGGTGATTGACCCTATCAGTTTTTCTGTTATCATAGTATAGCGGCTTCTTTTTTGCTATAATGGACTTGTTATGGACATATAAAGAAGTACGTACGAGTTTATCCTGATAAGTGAAGGGAAAGAATAACTTCACTACATCAAAAATGTATGATGATTACCAAAATAAGAAAAGATTCATATACTGTCTTATAGATAGGCCGTTGTATTAGTTCGAAATGTTGGAGGTTCTTTAAGATGACAGTTTACCATTTTGTAGGAATTAAAGGAACAGGAATGAGTTCATTAGCGCAAATTCTTCATGATATGAAGCATACTGTTCAAGGGTCTGATTATGAAAAGCGTTTCTTTACACAAACAGCGTTGGAAAAGCGTAGTATCTCGATCCTTCCTTTTGATAAGAATAATGTAGAAGAAGGACAAGTGATTATTGCAGGAAATGCATTTCCTGATACGCATGAAGAAATTGTAGCAGCAAAAGAATTAAACATCCCAGTCCATCGTTACCATCACTTCTTAGGTGACCTTATGAACCAATACACAAGTGTTGCTGTAACTGGTGCACATGGAAAAACATCAACAACTGGTTTGTTAGCCCATGTAATGCAAGGTGCACACCCGACATCTTACCTTATTGGAGATGGAACAGGGCATGGGGTAGAAAATAGTAAGTATTTTGTATTTGAAGCTTGTGAGTATCGTCGTCATTTCTTGTCTTACAATCCAGACTATGCAATTATGACGAATATTGATTTTGATCATCCAGATTATTTTGCAGACATCAATGATGTATTCAGTGCATTCCAAGAGATGGCATTGCAAGTGAAAAAAGGCATTATTGCATGTGGAGATGATGAAGAACTTCAAAAAATTCAAGCGAAAGTACCTGTTATTTTCTATGGATTTGGAGAAGATAATGATTTCCAAGCACGTAACATCCAAAAGAGAACAGATGGCACGATATTCGATGTATTCGTTCGTAATACGTACTATGACACGTTCAAAATTACAGGATACGGCAATCACAGCGTATTAAATGCGTTAGCAGTAATCGCGCTTTGTCACTATGAAAACGTTGATGTAGAAGCAGTAAAACATCAATTAACAACTTTTGAAGGCGTAAAACGTCGCTTTAATGAAAAGCCGATGGGAGAGCAAGTAATCATCGATGACTACGCACACCATCCGACAGAAATTAATGCAACGATTGAAGCTGCTCGTCAAAAACATCCAGAGCGTGAAATTGTCGCTGTATTCCAGCCACACACATTCTCACGTACAGAAAAGTTCTTAGATGAGTTCGCAGAAAGCTTAAGTAAAGCTGACCAAGTATACTTATGTGATATTTTCGGATCAGCACGCGAAAACAAAGGTGAATTAACAATCGAAGATCTGCAAAAGCGTATTGACGGTGCAGAACTAATTACAGATACAACAACGGATGTATTAAAGAAACATAAAAACGGCGTTCTAATTTTCATGGGCGCAGGTGACATCCAAAAATTCGAAGCAGCTTACGTAAAAGAAGTTCAAGTTGCAGAGAAATAATAGAAAAGACGCATAGCTGTGGCTGTGCGTCTTTTTTGTTGTGTTCAATTTTTATCCCGCTATTTGCCGGGCAGTGAGACCCCCACCTTAAAATTCAGCGAAAGCAAAGAAGTTAGGTAGGGGTCGTGCTGCCCGTAAAAGCCCGATTGGTGTGGGCTAATAATCAGTGGGGGATGAACAAAATCCCACTGATTAAAGTTTCATTTTATTTATGTATTGACCTAGAGCTAACTCTAGGTTGTAAGATGAAAATGTAAAAACAAGGGGGAGAGAACATGTATAAAATCGGCGAAGTAGCAGAATTAACAGGGATGGGCATTCACACTTTACGCTACTATGAGAAATTAGGTTTATTACCACCACCAACGCGAAATAGCGGTATTCGTCAGTATACAGAAGGTGATGTACGTTTATTAAAATTTTTATATTCATTAAAACAAACTGGGATGTCATTAGAAGAGATGGCTGAATTTGCAAGTGATGGGTGCATTATAGAGGAAATTAGGCAGAAGAAAGAGGAAGTACCAGCGAAAGTAAAAAAGAGAATTTCCATTTTAGCAACTCACTTGGAGCGATTAAAAGAACAGCAGGAACAATTGCAAAAAGTTGTTCAGCTAACGGAGGAGAAGTTAGAAATTTATTACGGTTTTCTAGAAGAAAAAGACTTGGAGGCCGGCAATGAAAAATAAAGTATATGCGCAGTTATTAGGTTTTGCAATATTTACTGGTGGGACATTTAATGCTTCGAAATATGCGGTGCAGTATTTCGAAGCAATTCATATAGCAGCATGGCGTTTTGGGATTGCTGCATTTGTGATGTTATGTTTGTTAAAAATACGAAAAGATTTTGACTTGGAAGTATGGATGCAGAATAGGACCTATTACCTTTTGCTAGGTATTGTTGGTGTATTCGGTTTTAACTTCTTTTTCTTTTCAGGAATGAAATATACAGAAGCTATTAATGGTGCACTTATTATGGCGACAAATCCTCTCGTTACGACGCTGTTAGCAAGTGTCATTTTACGAGAGAAAATAGTGAAGCGCCAAGCAATTGGAATGTTACTTGCACTAATTGGAGTTGTTTTTGTACTTACACAAGGTTCGTTTACAATACTACAACATGTATCATTTTCAAAAGGGGATTTTTATATTTTATTAGGGAATATTTGCCGGGCGTTATACGGCGTGCTAGGCAGAAGGTTTATTAAAACTGGTATTCCAATACAAACGACGACATATACGATGACTATTGGTGCACTTGCCTTTATTATCATATCTTCTACACAAAAAAGTATAGTACCAGTTTTAGAAATTCCTTTGTTTGCATGGGGAGCGATTCTCTTTATGGCAATTGGAATGAGTGTGCTTGGTTACTTATGGTGGAATAATGGAATTGCTCAAATTGGGGCAGCAAGGACATCTTTATTTTTTAATCTAGTGCCTGTTGTTACAATGCTTATTTCTTTTATTGAAGGAGTCAATATAACACCTGCACAATCTGTAGGAATGATATTAGTTGTTACGGGAGTATTGTATTCTTCTGGTTTTATACAAAGAAAATCAAAAGAAAGTGTGAATATTTAACATTTTGCATCCACAAATGTTAGAATAATAAGAAAACTAAAAAGGGGACTAAAAAAATGTTCACACTCCGAGTAGACGACGAAATTGAACTACAATTATTAGAAAAACATCATAAAGAGGAATTATATCAATTATTAGATCAAAACCGTAATCATTTACGAAAATGGCTCCCTTGGGTGGATGGGATGAAATCTGCTGATGCTTATGATGAGATTTTTCCGATGTGGTTAAAGAAATTTGCAGAGGGAGACGGTTTTGAAAGTGGTATACGTTACAAAGGAAAGCTCGTTGGGATGGTGGGTATTCATCCAGTAAGCTGGGGGAAGAGAGCGGCGAGTCTTGGGTATTATCTTGCAGAAGATGCTGGAGGAAAAGGCGTTATGACGCGTAGCGTGAAGGCTGTGCTTCAATATGCATTTGAGAATTTAAAATTAAATAAAATGGAAATCCGATGCGGTGTTGAAAATGTGAAAAGTCGTGCTATTCCAGAGCGTTTAGGGTTTAAGTTAGATGGTATTTTACGAGATGAAGAATGGTTATATGATCATTTCCATGATGTCGCTGTATATAGTTTATTAGCTTCAGAGTGGAAAGAAATTCGATGAACGAGAAGATTCGTATTGTTCCGTATGAAAGTATGTTTCAAGAGGAAGTAGTAGATCTTATCGTTCATATTCAGCAAAAAGAGTATAATGTTCCCATTACGAAAGAAGAACAACCGGATTTACTTCAAATAGAAACATTCTATCAAAAGGATCACGGAAACTTTTGGGTAGCACTTTATGATGGGAAAGTAGTTGGAACAGTAGCTTTATTAGATATTGAGAATCATCAAGTCGCGCTAAGAAAAATGTTCGTACAAAAAGAGTTTCGTGGAAAAGAATGGGGCGCGTCACATATGTTGCTTCAAACAGCAATTTCATGGGCTGAGGATAAAAAGTTGAAAGATATTTATTTAGGAACAACAGTAAAATTTTTAGCGGCACATCGCTTTTATGAAAAGAATGGTTTTCAAAGTGTGAGTATAGATGAGTTGCCGAAAAACTTTCCAGTGTTACAGGTAGATAAGAAATTTTATAGGTACATTGTGAAAAAGGTCATCTAGAAATGGCCTTTTTCTATGAAGCAAAATGGAAATAGTGGTATAATTTGGATTAGGGGGTGTAGGTATGAACTTTCCAATTCAAAGAAGTAAGTCAGTAGTCATTTTCGTTTGTCTTACGTTAGCTTTTATGTGTATATATCCAATTGTCATGCTTTTCACTAATAAAGCGCATTGGATGTCAGCGTTGATTGGGATGGGTTTATGCTTCATTGTAAATGTACCACTTGTTTGGGAGGTATTTATTAAAAAACATAAAATAGAAAATGGCGTATTAAAGTACGGTATTCTAAATGATGATGTTGTATTAAAAGATATAAGAGTTGTTCGTCAAGTTGGAAAGTATCTTGAAATTACGACGAATGCATATAAAGTACATATGGTTGCGATGCCGCAAGATATGGGTGAATTCTTGGCGCTTATCGAGAAAGAAAATCCACATGTGAAAATGGAAATGGTAGGGAAGAAATAAAAAAACGCTCGGATATAATTCCGAGCGTTTTTCATTATTTTAAGTTCTCTGGATTTAAAGCTTCTAGTTCAGGTACAACGAAGCGTCCGTCTTTACGGATTAGTACGTCGTCGAAGTAAATTTCGCCGCCGCCGTATTCAGGGCGTTGGATGCATACTAAGTCCCAATGGATGTTCGAGTTGTTACCGTTCCATGCATCGTCGTAAGCTTGTCCAGGAGTGAAGTGGAAGCTGCCATCGATTTTTTCATCGAATAGGATGTCTCCCATTGGATGTAAGATGTATGGGTTTACGCCGATTGCGAACTCACCAACGTAGCGTGCGCCTTCGTCTGTATCGAAGATTTTGTTAATGCGTTCTGAATCGTTTGCAGTTGCTTCAACGATTTGACCGTTCTCGAACTTAAGTTGTACATTTTCAAATGTATAACCGTTGTAAGGAGATGGTGTGTTGTAAGAAACTGTACCGTTAACAGAATCACGAACTGGTGCAGAGTATACTTCACCGTCTGGAATGTTTAAATGACCTGAGCATTTAATTGCTGGAATGTCTTTAATAGAGAATGTTAAGTCAGTTCCAGGACCAGTTAAACGAACTTTATCTGTTTTATTCATTAATGTAACAAGGCTATCCATCGCCTTATCCATTTTACCGTAGTCTAAGTTACATACTTCGAAGTAGAAGTCTTCGAAAGCTTCTGTACTCATTTTAGCAAGCTGTGCCATAGAAGCATTTGGGTAGCGAAGAACAACCCAACGTGTTTTTGGAACGCGAATGTCTCTATGAACTTTTTTACCAACTGTTTGGCCATGAACTTTCATGCGCTCACTTGGAACGTCAGCTTGTTCATTAATATTATCGCCAGAGCGAAGACCGATATAAGCGTCCATGTCTTTCATTACGCTTGCTTCATATGCAGCGATTTGTTCGAAATGTTCTTCAGTAGCACCCATTAATAAAGAGCGATCTACTTGATGATCTTTTAAAGAGACGAATGGAAAACCACCAGCTGCATATGCTTCTTTTACAAGTGCAGTTACAAGTTCTTTTTGTAAGCCAAAGTTTTCAATTAATACTTTTTCACCTTTTTGTAAGCGGATAGAGTAGTTAATTAAATTGTATGCTAACTTTTCAATACGTGGATCTTTCATATGTAAAGCCTCCCTACTAATTATGTATCCTCTCCTATTGTAACCTACTTAGTGGAATTTGTTGAATGATTTATGTTACAGTTAACGAATAAGTATGAAAATTCTAATGATGAGATAGGGATTAGAATGAAACGGAAAATGATTGTATAATAGGAGAAAGTATGAAAAAGATAAAGGAAGTGATGAAATGCAAGTTCTTTTATATGTAAGTGCGGCTATTATCGCGGTTGCTTTCGCAGTATTAGTTGTGTATGTATGCAGAACGTTGTTATCGGTTCAGAAGACGTTAGAAAACGTTGCAAGCACGTTAGAAGGTTTAGAAAAACAAATGCAAGGAATTAGCGTAGAGACAGAGCAATTATTACATAAAACGAATGCGTTAGCTGATGATATTCAACAGAAGTCACAGTCATTAAATAAAGTGGTAGCGGGTGTAGATGGGATTGGAACGACAATCCAATCTTTAAATACGAAGCTTCGTAATGTATCAGACTCTGTAACGGACGAAATTGAAAATAACGCTGATAAAGTAGCGCAAGTTGTACAGTGGAGCAGTGCGGCGATTGAAGTATACAATCATTACCGTGCGTCGAGACAAGAGAAGAAGGTTGAAAAAGAAGAGCGTAAATTAGAAAGAGTTGAGAAAAACGCTGAAAAGAAAGAGAAGCGCTCTAGATTTCGTATGAGAGGTGAATCGTGATGAATATGACAAAGCTTGAAACAATTGAAGAGCTTGAAGTCTTAGTAGAAAAGAATGAGCCGTATGTTCTTTTTAAACATAGTACGACATGCCCGATTAGTCACGGTGCATACACAGAATTTCAAGCGTATTGCAGTGAAGAAAGAGAAGTGCCAGCGTATTACTTATACGTACAAGATGCGAGAGATGTGTCAAATCGTGTTGCAGAACAATACAGTATTAGACATGAATCACCGCAAGTGTTATACATAAAAGATGGGATGGTAGTATGGAATACATCTCATTGGAATATTAAAAAAGATGCTTTAGAAGAGAATATAAAGTAAAAAGAAGCAAGCTAAAGGTGCTTGCTTCTTTTTTTTTGTTTTTGTTGAAATATATTTAGTGGTACACTATTAATAGTTCAAACTAAATAACTAGATTGTTGAAAGTAGGTTTTAAGTAATGAAGAAAATGGCATTATCCTTCGCAGTCGTAAGTTTATTACTGGGAGCTTGTAGTAACAATAGTAATACGATTAGTAAGAAGGATGAAGTTATACAAAAAGATACAAAAGAAAAAAGTATGATTCCGAGAACTGCTGTTTCTAAAGATTATTATAGAACTGTTATTCCTTTAAAAGAACAAAAGGTTATTAATACAGCTAATATAAAAACAAATTCTAAATTGGATTTAGCAGAGTATGAAAATGGTTTAATAAATATTGCAACGCAGCAATTTGATACAGAGAGTCACGTACTGCAATTAAATCAGTATATTCCAGAGAAACTAGTTGATGAACTAGTTGCGAAAGTAGAAGCGCCAGTTTTGACGAATATTATAGAACAAGACTATTTCGGAAAACAGAATTCAAATGAATTAAGTTTATCTGGTGTTATGATTGGCTTAGCTATGTCTTCAAGTGTATCGAATGAAGAAGCTATGTCTAAAGGGTCTGAAGTTGCTAAACAACTTATTGAAGCTATTAACAAAAATGATAAATATAACAAATCTCCAATTACGTTTGCTATCTTTAAGCAAGAAAGTACAAGTTCTTTAAAAAATGGTACGTATATTGCTAGTGCTACTGTTCAAAAGAATGATACGAACCTTGGAAATTGGAGTACAATTGATGAAAAGTCGTATTCATATCCTTCTGATGAATTTACACAAGCACATGGAGAAGATAATACAAAAATAAATAACTTTGCTAAGGAAATAAAAGGTTTTTCTAATGGAGATTTTATTCCAGTCAACGCAAAAGTTTCTTATAAGAAAGATCAAATGGATACATTAAATATGAATATTGTTATTAAATATAACGGTAAAACAGAATTAATGGCTCTTACCCAATTGGCTGCTCAAGGTATGTTAGACAAATTGCCTAAAGATGCGAAAGTACAATTACAGATCAAGTCCGAGAGTAAAATTGAGGCCGTTATTATAAAAGAGAAAAACAGTGATAAACCGTTTGTTTCCTTCTTGTAAAAAAGACAGTATGTAAACTGTCTTTTTTTATTTTAAATGAAAATATAAAATGTTTTTTGATGGTAATTCATTGCTGTATATCGTGTGACAATCGTATATGTATCAACTATAATAAGTTATCTTAAAAAAAGTAATATATAGGAATTTGAAAGAGGTGGCTTTCTTATGGCATCACAACAATTAGGTCGTTTACGTTCTGAAATTGATCAACTTAATTTACAAATATTAGAGTTACTAAACGAAAGAGGTCGTCTCGTACAAGAAGTTGGTAATTTAAAAGAAGTATAAGGTGTGAAACGTTTTGATCCTGTACGTGAAAGAAATATGCTGGATTTAATTGCAGAGAATAATAATGGTCCATTTGAAACTTCGACTTTACAACATATTTTCAAACAAATTTTTCAAGTTGGTTTAGAGTTACAAGAAGAGGATCATCGTAAAGCAATACTTGTTTCTCGTAAGAAAAAAACAGAAGATACGATTGTTGAAATTAATAGTGAAAAAATTGGTGACGGAAATCAGCATTTTATTATGGGACCGTGTGCAGTGGAAAGTTATGAACAAGTACGTCAAGTTGCTGAAGCAATGAAAGAGCAACGCGTAATACGCTTGATATTTCCGCTGTACCGATTTTAAAGAAAGAGGCACATTTACCTGTCGTTGTTGATGTAACGCATTCTACAGGGAGACGTGACCTTCTCTTACCAACTGCAAAAGCAGCGATGGCAATTGGTGCAGACGCAATTATGGCTGAAGTAGATTCAGATCCGGCTGTAGCTTTATCAGATGCGGCGCAGCAAATGAATATACCGCAGTTCAATGATTTTATGAATGAATTAAAATCATTTGGAAGTAAATTATAAGAACTTTTAATGAGCTGTTCCAAAAAGGCATTTTGGGACAGCCTTCTCTTATTGTATAGCGACTGTCATTGTCGATTTTTGTTGGGAAGTTGGTATATTAAAAAAATCGCTGATATAATTAGAGTTGTGGTCGATATATTTGGAAAATCGCCGATATATTTCGAGTTACGGTTCATATATTCGAAAAGTCGCCGATATAAATTTCATTTACTATCGTACTGCTTAAAATAAGATTTCTACTTAGGAAATATCTATTTTTTTACAAAAAATGCCCTTTTTTCATAAAAAATACGAAAATACGAGAAAAGAAGCGAATTTTTTCGAAACTTTTGCGGGAAAATATTGTATGAGCCTGCGTTTATATCGTATCATTAGTAAAAGGAAGAACTCGGGACGATTGGTGGCATCTGCAAATAGAGTTGATGTCTTTTTTTCATTCAAGTAACCGATACATAAAAATAGATAACAAAAATAGAAGGAGTGTGCGATGAGATGAACGTAACAATCTATGATGTAGCGCGCGAAGCGAACGTTTCAATGGCTACCGTATCACGCGTTGTGAACGGTAACCCAAATGTAAAGCCTACAACAAGAAAGAAAGTATTAGAAGCAATTGATCGTTTAGGATACCGCCCAAATGCGGTAGCACGTGGACTAGCAAGTAAGAAGACAACTACAGTAGGTGTTATTATTCCTGATATCTCAAATACGTTTTATGCAGAACTTGCACGTGGAATTGAAGATATCGCAACAATGTACAAATATAACATCATTTTAAGTAACTCTGATCAAAACAAAGAGAAAGAGTTCCATCTATTAAATACGATGCTTGGAAAACAAGTGGACGGAATTGTTTTCATGGGTGAAGATATTACAGACCTTCACATTGAAGAATTTAAAAAATCTCCAGTACCAATTGTATTAGCAGCGTCATTTGATGAGCAAAATGAAACGCCATCAGTAAATATTGATTATACACAAGCAGCTTACGATGCAATGAAGCACTTTATCGAGCAAGGACATAAACGTATCGGTTTCGTCTCTGGTCCATTCATTGATAAAGCGGGAAGCGCGAAGAAGTTACAAGGTTATAAAAAAGCTTTAGAAGAAGAAGGTATTTCATATGATGAAAATCTTGTAATCGATGGAGATTACACATATGACTCAGGTATCGAAGCATTCGAAAAGCTTTGGAGCAATGATGAAAAGCCAACAGCAATCTTCGTGTCTTCTGATGAAATGGCACTAGGTGTAATCCATGCAGCACAAGACGCTGGATTAAACGTACCAACTGATGTAGAAGTACTTGGTTTCGATAATACACGCCTTGCATTAATGGTTCGTCCGCAGCTTTCAACAGTTGTACAACCAATGTATGATATCGGTGCAGTAGCAATGCGTCTATTAACAAAGTATATGAACAAAGAAAAAGTGGAAGATCACACTGTTATCTTACCTCACCGTATCCAATTTAGAGATTCAACGAAGTAAGTATAAAAAAGCTCACAGCGATTGCTGTGAGCTTTTATTTGTATTCAGGATAATATTTTTCAATTACTGTATCTACAGTTTCATTTTTCTTAACGTGCAAAAATCTTGCGTACAATTCTTTTCCAGTTTCAAATGGCGTATCGTCTAATTCAAACACATGTAACACTTTTCGGAACGTCCATGTGATTTGCTCATCATACATATTATCGTATGTGTGCTCCGATTGTATAGCTATCTTTTCACCTAGTTCATGAGCTTCTTCTAAACTGTTTGCTTTAACAAGAATAATACTTTCTTCAAAAAGTGTATCCTGATTCTCTTCATAATGCTCATCCATTTTCGTAGGATGAGGCTCACCAGAATGAACAGACTCAAACAATAATTTTACAGCGTACATATTATGCTGCATGTTTCACTTTATAAATAATACTTGCGATAAGCGAAGCAGGTATTGTAAATACGTTACTTTGATAATGGTAATGTACTTGGGATTCTTCATAAGACATGTTGTCATATAGTTCGTTTTGTGAGACACTCATTTTTTTCTGTTTTTCTTTGAGCATTTTAATGTAGTTGTATTGTATTGGGACGAGAATGATGAAATAAGCTAATACGATTAGTGAAATCCAAATCATTATGAACACTCCCTTACAAAGAATATTTATATATGGTAATTATATCAATTTATATGAAAAATATCCATTTTTTATATAAATTGATTCTTTTTTTAAATGAAAAAAATTCTTCTTGGTTTCGTAAATCATGTTCAAGGCATGTTTATGCATTGCGTTTAAAACTTTGTATTAACTGTTCTAATCTAGAAGGATCATATTGTTTCACGTTGTTGGCAATAATACTTGCATCTTTGTCTAAGTTAACTGTAATATAATCGAATCGCTCTACTTGTTTAAAAACTTTATAATATTATATTAGAATTTATTTATTAAAAGACTTCTCTATAGATTTTATTATTCCGTGTTATATGTCACATAAGTGCAAATTTAACTATTATAGGGCAATGTCATGTATAATAGAAAGAAAAGGCTTGTGAGGGGGGAAAAGAGATGATCGTTCTTTGGATAATTACGCTTTGTATGACTGCTATTTTTGCATATATGACGTTAAAACAAAATGGTTTAAAGCGATTTGTTCCAGGAAGTATTCTTGCAGGAATTGCCCTTATCACGTATGTAATTTCTATTTTTATTGAAAGTGTATCAGTAGATATGAGCACAAGTTTAATGTTTATTGGTATTACACTATTTGCAGGTAGCATTATGGTACTTATGGTTGCTGGTATTATTTTATTTATTCATATGAATTCGGAAACGTTATAGCATATAGAAAAGGCATGTCCCGAGGGACATGCCTTTTTATCCGTTCAATTATGCTCTATCTTTAGAAGAATTTTGTTGTTTTAATAAGTCACGAATTTCGCCAAGAAGAACTTCTTCTTTTGTTGGTTCTGGAATTTCTTCCTCTTTTTCGTCTTCTTTTTTAGATGTTAGTTTGTTGAAAACTTTAACAAACATAAAGATAGAAGCTGCGATAATTAAGAAATCAAAAATTGTTTGGATGAAGTTACCATACATAACAGCTGATTTACCGTATCCAAAGTGCAAATCTGTAAAGTTAACGCCACCTAATACCATACCAAGTAATGGTGTAATAATGTCTTTTACTAAAGAACTAACGATTTTACCGAATGCAGCACCGATTACAACCCCGACAGCTAAATCAACGACATTCCCTTTGAAAGCGAACTTTTTAAACTCGTTCCACATGTGTCAATCCCATCCTTTCCACGATTCATTATGAAATTTATAATTCCTATCAACATATTCTATAGAAATTTACGAGAGAAATAAAGGGGAAATGGGAATGAAAGTAAATTCTGAAAAATGTATCCGTTTTAATTTTTGTTTACATCATCTAGTAAAGATTGTAGCATTTGCTGCGTTTTTAATCCTTCTAATCCATCTACAACAGGCTTTGTATCTCCGTGTACACATTCAATAAAATGATGAACAGCATCTTCAAAACCACGTTGTTTTAACGTCGTATCCCATGATGGAGAACCGCTTTGTGAAACTGAGTTTTCCTGTTCAATTTCAAATGTATTCATATTTTTTACGCGAATGATTTTCCCTGGCGTTACAAGTTCAATTTGTTCTAAATTTGTACCGGCATGGCGATGCATTGCAGTAGAAAGTAACAGTCCACTTGGAGTTGTATATGTATGATGTCCGTAAAGAAGTTCATTCTTTTCATTGATTTGCATCATATTGTGAACGACGTTAAGGTCATCATTAGCTAACCAGCGAGCGGTATCTACAATGTGTAAATAATCATCTAACATAGTGAAGTCGTACGTATATGGCCCGACTTTATTTGTGCGATGCTTTTCAATTCGAATCCATGAAATATCATTAGCCTGTTCTTTGGCAGCGACATACATAGGAACGAATCTGCGATTAAATCCGACCATTAACTTTCGGTTATACTTCTCGCTCAACTCGACTAGTTGCTCAGCTTGTTCCACAGTAGCTGCTAACGGCTTATCAACATAAACGTCGATTCCTTTTTTCAAAAGCTCAGAAACGATTTCATAATGCGATGCAGTTGAACTATGAACGAAGATTGCATCACATTCCGAAGCTAACGTTTCAATAGAATGAAAGTCTTGAATTCGGTATTGCTGGCAAACTTGTTTTCTTTTCTCTGCGTTAGGTGTAAACGCCCCAACAAAGTTCCAATCTGTTTCTTTTGTAAGTGTTGGAAGATAGACCTTTTGCGCAATACTTCCAAGTCCAATCATCCCAATTTTAGGTTTATTCATATGTATTCCCACCCTATTAATATTAATGTAACGGCTTAAATGTAGCATAGGGTGGGGGAGGAAGGCAAAAATTAGCTTTTTACTTGCGTCCTTCTAACAAAATCTTCTCTATTTCTTTAAAGTGATGAGCGCGAGCATGCTCTAACGGGGTAACACCATCATTATCTGGAATATTTACATCTGCACCGTGCTCAATAAGAAGGCGAATGACTTGTTGCTGTGTTTCGTTTCCGTTACTTAGTACGATGGCTTCCATTAAAGCTGTCCATCCTAGGTTATTTACATGATTTACATCAATATTTGTTCGAGTGAGGATTTCTTTTATAACGTCAATATAGCCATGTTCTGAGGCTGGGATAAGAGCTGTTCCGCCGTAACGATTTGTAATCGTAGGATCTGCACCAGCATCAATTGTTAGCTTTAAAATGTCTAAGTAACCTTCCGCACCGGCGTATAGAAAGGGATTGTTTTTCATGTCATCTTGGATATTTACGTCAGCACCAGCTTCGATAAGTGCCTTTGCAGTTTTTATATCATTTTTGTATGTAGCAATCATAAGAGAGGTACGTCCTTGATTATCCGTCGCATTTATATTTGCACCTTGTTTTAGTAAAGATATAACAGTATTCGTTTCATTTTTTTCAGTAGCTGCTAGTAGTGCAGTCTCCATGTTTGTCATCTCCTTTTTTACTTCTTGTTCTTGCGAGCATCCGTGTAAAAAAATTACGCAACATATCATACTGAATGTTTTTTTGAACATGGAATTTCAACCTCCTAATTTCAACTGTAAAATAGGAACATTAAATTTTTATAAACTGACGCTAAAATTACTATAAAATCGCTTGAGTATTTGAACATATATTTTTATGCTTATGAATATGAAGGATGGGTAAAGTGAAACTTTAATCAGTGGGGGGCATCCCCACTGATTATTAGCTCACACCAATCGGGCATTAACGGGCAGTTTTACTACCTGTTAATGCGGAATAAAGTGAGGATGTAAATTATGTCTATTAAAACAAGGTTTTTATTTTCTTATATTGCTGTCATTCTTGTTTCTATTACGCTCATATTAGTCGCGGGATTTTTAATTGTTTTTTCAATAACAGGTGATTTGGAAGCAGTGAAAAATTTCTATAAAAGTTCTTACATTCAAAAGCCGCTTACACCAGAAGAAGAAAATGCCTATCTTGAATTAAAATTAGCGGCAAAGCAACATCAATCTCAATTATTAGATGAATCGTTCGTTTCATCAATTGAAAAAGAAGGTGTGAAAATAATTGTAAGAAAGGGAGAAAACATTTCTTATGCTAATAAGGAATTTGAAAGTTCGACTTTAACAGAAGCCCTTCCGAAATTTGAAGCGGCAAATATTAATAGTCGTGGTACAACCGAACTAGGCGATACATTTTATCGATATGTAAAATTTGATTTTTATTTTCCCGAGAAAGAAGAAGGGAGTATATTTGTACTAAAAAAGCAAAGTTCATTTGTAGATCTTACACAAAAGTTATTTCCAATCTTATTCGTATCGCTTTTACTACTAGCCATTTTACTCATTGGATTATTAAGTTACCTCGTTTCAAGAAGTGTAATAAAACCAATTTTTGTATTGAAAGGCGCAACGGAGAAAATTAAAGAAGGAAATTTAGATTTTCAAATACCAATTACATCACACGACGAAATAGGGCAATTAAATCAAGGGTTTGAGGAAATGAGGAAGAGATTAAAAGAATCGATAGAGATGCAAACACAGTATGAAGAAAATCGAAAAGAGCTTATTTCAAACATCTCTCATGACTTAAAAACACCGATTACATCAATTATAGGATATGTAGAAGGAATAAAGGACGGGGTAGCAAATACGCCAGAAAAAATGGATAAGTATTTAACAACTATCCATACGAAGGCAAAACATATGGACACACTCATTGATGAACTATTTTTATTTTCGAAGCTCGATTTGAATCGAGTTCCATTCCAGTTTGAAACAGTTGAATTAAATACGTTTATGCAAGAATTAATAGAAGAGATGCAAATGGATTTAAGTAAAGAAGGTATAGAAGTTAACTTACAATTACATGCATCAACACTATATGTAACGGCCGATTGTGAAAAGATAAATAGAGTGATATCAAATTTAATTCATAATAGTGTGAAATACATGGATAAAGAAGAGAAGAAAATTACTGTAACAGTATCGAGTGATAATAATAAAATTATTGTGAAAGTGATGGACAACGGATCAGGTATAGAAGCTGATACATTGCCGTATATCTTTGAACGTTTTTATCGTGCAGAGCAATCGCGGAATTCTAGCACAGGTGGAAGTGGACTTGGTTTAGCAATAGCGAAGCAAATTGTTGAAGAACATGGCGGGGAAATTTGGGCGGAAAGCGAGCTTGGTAAAGGCACAAGCATTTTCTTCTCATTGGAAAAAGTAGAGGAATGTGGTGAGTAAATTGAAAAGAATTTTATTAATAGAAGATGAAGTAAGTATTGCAGAATTACAGCGAGATTATTTAGAAATTAATGATTTCCAAGTTGATGTAGAGCATTCAGGAGAAATAGGTTTACAAACAGCTCTGCAAGAAGACTATGATTTAATTATTTTAGATATTATGCTTCCGAAAATGAACGGATTCGAAATTTGTAAACAAATACGTGCTGTAAAAGATATTCCGATTCTACTTGTTTCAGCAAAAAAAGAAGATATAGATAAAATTCGCGGACTCGGATTAGGAGCGGATGATTATATAACGAAACCGTTTAGTCCAAGCGAATTAGTCGCAAGAGTAAAAGCGCATATTGCTCGTTATGAAAGATTATTAGGAAATGTAAATAAGCAACGTGATACGCTATACATTCACGGAATTTCTATCGATCAACGAGCGAGGAAAGTTTTTATAAACAATGAAGAAGTGGCATTTACAACGAAGGAATTTGATTTATTAACATTCTTTGTCACACATCCAAACCAAGTATTAAATAAAGAACAGTTATTTGAACGCATTTGGGGATTAGATTCCGCTGGTGATTTAGCCACTGTTGTCGTTCATGTTAGAAAGTTACGTGAAAAAATCGAAAGAGACCCTGCCCACCCGCAATATATTGAAACAGTGTGGGGAGCTGGTTATCGTTTTAATGTGTAGGGAACCTGCCGAGTTATTGGTAGGTTTTTTATATGTTATTTGAACGAAAGGAGAGAATAGGAAATTTATGTTAAAATGTAAAGAGAGATAAAACATAGGAGAGTGTGAGAGGGCGTGCTACATTTTGGGGGATACATTAAAAGATAATAAATCAAACAAGGTTTTAAAGATTGGAACTAATATGGTACTTATCTTATTAATTATTGGTGCAATACAAATGTTTTATGATGAAGATTCTACGAATGATCATTTCGGTTGGTTATTTATGATGGTCTTTTTTGCAATTAAAATAATTTCTAGTTTTATGATAAGTTTAAAAGAAGGAGATAAAAAGTCAGTATTTATTGATTTAGGTTTAGTGATTTTTTCTGTTCTTCTTTTGGTTGTTACTAGTGTGAAATATTTCTTTTGAAAAAGCTCATAGTCTTATAGAGGCTGTGAGCTTTTTGTTGGAAAATTAGCTTGCGACCTTAACATACTATTTTAGAGTTCCTTGTTGCAATGATTTATAAAATGTTTGAGTAGTAGAAGTAAACAGAGTCGTTTCTTCTAAAAAAGGATAATGGTTGCTGTTTTCGAATGGAATGAAGATAGAATTACGTATCCCATCATGTATCTCGATAGAATATTGAATTGGACACTGTACATCATATCTTCCGCATATAATAAGTGTCTTTGTTTGGATGGAAGGTAAATACTCTCTTAAATCAAATGACGGATATTCATTGGCGAAAGCGTTCATCCGGCTAGCGGACATAGTTTTTTGGATTGGTTTACAAAAATAAGAGTTGTAGTTTTCTGGTTTATGCAGTGATAATTTTGTTCTCTCAGTAGATAGTTCTTTTCGTTCTTCACTTGTAAGGTGAGGGCTTTTTAAGTTTTCGATGAGTTTTTGCATATAATGAAACTGTGGATGTGCTGGGTGATAAATGCAGAATGGTATTTCGGTATAGTTACTTGCTGCAGCTCCAACGATGACTAATGATTGTAAGGAATTTGGATATGTAATCGCATATAAAAGTCCAAGCATACCACCTGTCGAATGACCAGCGAAATGCCATGTTGGGAGTTGTAAAGCTTCCCGTATTGCTTCTAAATCGTGAACCGTTTCAATCATACTTAATTCGTTTTCTGACTGGGCGGTTACAGAGCTACCAGCATCTCGTAAATTAATGAGAAATACACGCTGCGTAGCAGTGAAAACATCTGCAAAGTAATCACCAGTTTCATTAAATTGTGAATAGTGATGTGTAATACAAAGCGGTTCGCCATTTCCTTTTGTAAAGAGTTCAAATGTGCCGCGTTTTGTGGGGATCATTTGTTGTGTCCACATAATATCACGTCCTTTTTTCATAAAAGTTGGACCAGACTGTTATAAAATGAAAATATATCAGCGATTATTAGAATATATCGGCGCAACTCGGAATATATCAGCGATTATCAAAATATATCGGCGTAACTCGGAATATATCAGCGATTATTAAAATATATCGACTTGCCGACAGAAAACGACAATAATAGTAAGCTTTAAATAAAAGGAGGCTATTCAAAAACGAGCCTCCTTTTCCTTTAGTATAAAGATTTTGTCATATTATTCCGAATAATTTCAAGGGATTTCGCTACAGTTAATGCATTTTTTTCTTCAATTTCTGGTTTACGGGGGATAGGTTTATACATGTTGTCTGGATCTTCCCATGTGAGGGGAAGTTCTGTTTCTGCTTGTCCTTTCCAAGCTTCAATCCATTCTGGAGGGAGATAACCTGAGATGTTTTGGATGTTGTTCATTTCGAGCCAAATGAGTGCCCAAGCTCTTGGAACGACGCGCCAGTGATCATAGCCACCGCCGCCGACAGCGATCCAGCGACCGTCGCAATATTCATTAGCAATTTCACGAGCGAGCTTCGGTATTTCGCGGTAAATATTCATTGTCGCACAAAGATGTGTAAGTGGGTCATAATAATGTGCGTCAGCACCATTTTGCGTTAAAATAATATCCGGTTTAAAGTACGCTGCAACTTCTTTTACAACAGTTCGATATGCTTCTAAGAACGATTCATCTTCTGTAAAAGCATCGAGTGGAACGTTAAAAGAATAACTATAACCATTACCTTGTCCACGTTCGTTTACAGCGCCAGTTCCAGGGAATAAATAGCGACCAGTTTCATGCAGTGAAATGGTGCATACGTTAGGGTCATCATAAAACGACCACTGTACGCCATCACCGTGATGAGCATCTGTATCAATATATAAGACGCGTAAACCGTATTTCTTCTGAATATACTTCATTGCTATGGAGCTATCGTTATAAATACAAAAGCCAGATGCCTTGCCACGGAAGCCATGATGTAAGCCGCCTCCTAAGTTAAGCGCGTGTTTTACTTTTCCGGAAAGAACAGCATCGACAGCTGTTAACGTACCGCCAACGAGCAATGCGCTTGCTTCGTGCATATTTGGGAACATCGGTGTATCTTCTGTTCCTAGTCCATATGTCATCGCAATTGATTTTTCTAACTTTCCTTCTCCAGCACGTTTTACCGCATTTATGTACTCCTCTGTATGAACGTAGGCAATCTCTTCATCTGTAGCCATCCGTGGTGAGATGATTTGAGAGGGAGAGATGAAACCGCCCTTTTGTAATAAATCATACGTAAGTGTGACGCGCAGTTGGTTAAAAGGATGATCAGGGCTAAATGAATAGCCCCGAAAGTCATCCGAATAAATAAACGCGCTACTCATGATTGCATCCCCATGATGTTCGGCCATAATACGCGGTAGCCTTCTGCTTCAAGTGCATCAATCACTTTTAGAGGATTCATCGTTTGAATGCGGAAAACGAGTACTTTATCATTCTCATCTTTTGCTGGGTAGACGAGAACGCTCACGATATTTATTTGTAAGTCACTAAAAATAGCAACGACTTTTCCAAGAATACCAGGTTCGTTTTTTACTTGAATTTCAATTTGTGAACTTGGTTGATGTGCCCCTGTTAATTTCACTAACGTGTGCAGTACTGTAGATTCAGAAATGATTCCAACTAACTTTCCAGCCTTTGTAACAGGAAGACAGCCAATTTTATTTTCAAAAAATAAAGTAGCAATTTCCTCAACGAAATCGAGAGGATGGCAAGTCATAACAGGATGTTTCATAATAAGTTCAAGCGGTTGCTGTAGCATATCAAGTGAAACTTGTTCATCTAGAATAGACGGACTTGCATCTCTTACATCCCGATCAGAAATAATGCCTACGACGTGATTATTTTGATCGACAATTGGAATGTGCCGAATGCCTTTCGTGCGAATCGTTCGGATTGCTGTTTCGATTGTATCGTTTGGATGTAGTGTAACTACATTTTGATTCATAATTTCTTCTACAATCATTCCAGTTGCCCCCTTTATTAATACATAAAACGATTGTGAAAACGTAGACGATCAAAAGCTTGAATAGAATCCGTATCAACGCGTTTACCGATGCGGACCATTAAACAGTTGGCGGGATGTGAACAAATTTCAGGATCGTCTGTAGCCATCCATTGTAACCCGCCGGCATTCATCATCTTTTCCATTACTTTTCGGTATTCCCACACATTCAATCCTGTTTGTTTCAAATCCCAGTGCCAATAATATTCAGTCGTCAATATAATGTAATCTTCCATATAATCGTCCATCATAGAAACCTCTAGTAAGTTCTTTCCGACAGAACTCCCGCGGAAGGCTGGGACTACTTCAATTGCCCCAAGCTCAATTAAGTTTTCCATTTTTCCTTCTGACCATCGTTCAAGTGGATCAGGATACAAGTATGTAACATATCCAACAATTGTTTGGTCATGTCTAGCAATAATGAGACGAGCTTCTGGTAATTTAGAAATTTCGACAATTGCTTTATATTGCTGTTCTGCAGGACGAAATGCAACTAAATCTGGATGAAATTCATACATTTCAAGATTATGTGTAGAGACAGGACCTTCAATAATTAAAGTGCCTTTCGCTGTTTTTAAGTTTCTAGCATTGTATATTTTTTTATGAATCAATGTATTGCTCACCACCTTGAGGGTTTGTGAATCTATTAATATCGTACTTTATAATATATGCGATGTGAATCGAATTTTGTCATTAAAAATTTGTCTAAAAATCAACAAATATACTGAAAATTTTAAATAATATCATTATAATAGATAATAGAATACATAGGAGGGGGATGTAAAGTATGAAAGTAGAAACGCTTCCTGTCATTAAAGGAGAAAATAATTTGCCGAATTATGATGAGGCATACGCGAATTTTAACTGGGAAGAGGTTAATAAAAATTTTACTTGGAATGAAACAGGCCGAGTAAATATGGCGTATGAGGCAATTGATAAGCATGCGAAATCCGATCGAAAGAATAAAGTAGCCCTTTATTATCAAGATGGATCGCGAAAAGAGAAATATACATTTAAGGAAATGAAGGATTTTTCTAATAAAGCAGGAAATGTCCTGAAAAACTATGGCGATGTAGAAAAAGGCGATCGCGTTTTTATTTTTATGCCACGTTCTCCAGAGTTATATTTCGCACTTTTAGGTGCAGTGAAATTAGGAGCAATTGTTGGACCGCTATTTGAAGCATTTATGGAAGGCGCAGTTCGCGATCGTTTAGAAGATAGCGAAGCAAAGGTGTTAATTACAACGCCTGAATTGTTAGAGCGCGTACCATTAAATGATTTACCAGCTTTAAAAACAGTTTTCCTTGTTGGAGATAATGTAGAAGAAGGCGGTAAAACGGTAGCGTTCAATCCTTTATTTGAACAAGCTTCAAAAGAATTACATATTGAATGGTTAGGCCGTGAAGACGGTTTAATTCTTCACTATACGTCTGGTTCTACTGGTAAGCCAAAGGGTGTGCTTCATGCGCAAAATGCAATGGTTCAGCACTATCAAACGGCGAAATGGGTATTAGATTTAAAAGAAGATGACGTATATTGGTGCACAGCTGACCCGGGCTGGGTAACGGGAACTGCTTACGGCATTTTCGCACCGTGGTTAGTCGGAGCATCAAATGTTATTTTAGGTGGACGATTTAGTCCAGAAGCGTGGTATGAAGCACTGCAAGATTACGGTGTAACAGTTTGGTATAGTGCACCAACAGCGTTCCGTATGTTAATGGGAGCTGGACAAGACGCAATTAAAAAATATGACTTATCACAAGTTCGTCACGTACTAAGCGTTGGTGAGCCGTTAAATCCAGAAGTAATTCGCTGGGGTATGAATGCATTTGGACTCCGTATTCATGATACGTGGTGGATGACAGAAACAGGTGGACAAGTTATTTGTAACTATCCTTGTATGGAAATTCGTCCAGGTTCAATGGGTAAACCAATTCCAGGTGTGAAAGCAGCGATTGTTGATAATGAAGGAAATGAAGTGCCTCCATACACAATGGGCAACTTAGCAATTGGTAAAGGTTGGCCAGCTATGATGCGTGGAATCTGGAATAACCCGCAAAAATATGAATCTTATTTCATGCCGGGAGATTGGTACGTATCAGGTGACTCTGCCTATATGGATGAAGATGGATACTTCTGGTTCCAAGGACGTATTGACGATGTAATTATGACGTCAGGTGAGCGCGTTGGTCCGTTTGAAGTAGAAAGTAAATTAATCGAGCATGCTGCTGTTGCAGAAGCAGGTGTAATTGGTATTCCTGATCCAGTGCGCGGCGAAATTATTAAAGCATTTATCGCACTTCGAGCAGGATACGAACCATCTGATGAATTAAAAGAAGAAATTCGTCAATTTGTAAAGAAAGGCCTAGCAGCTCATGCAGCGCCACGACAAATTGAATTTAGAGATAAATTACCGAAAACGAGAAGTGGTAAAATTATGCGCCGCGTATTAAAAGCGTGGGAGTTAAACTTACCAACAGGTGACTTATCAACGATGGAAGATTAAGAGAGAAAGGTCTGAACGAAAAATGTTCAGGCCTTTCTTTTTTATGATATCATGAACTTGTATATATAAGTTAAAGGGGATAGTATGATGAAAACAGAAAAGGAAAAGATGATACTAGGAGAAATGTACATACCGGCTGATCCAGTTTTAGTACAAGAAAGAGAGCAAGCTCGTATATTAACGAGAAAATTAAATGAAACGCCAGAAGTACAATTAAAAGAGCGTAGCGAAATCGTAAAAGAACTATTCGGAACGACTGGAGATAACATTCATCTTGAATCTTCTTTTAGATGTGATTATGGCTATAACATTCACGTTGGCGAAAATTTTTACGCGAACTTTGACTGTACCATTTTAGACGTATGCCCGGTGACAATCGGAGTGAACTGTATGTTAGCTCCAGGAGTTCACATTTATACAGCAACGCACCCACTCAATCCAATTGAGCGTATAAGCGGATCAGAATACGGAAAACCAGTTACAATTGGCGATAACGTATGGATTGGCGGAAGAGCAATTATTAATCCAGGTGTAACAATTGGAGACAATGCGGTGATCGCATCTGGTGCTGTCGTAACGAAAGATGTGCCTAATAATGTAGTAGTTGGCGGGAATCCTGCAAAGATTATAAAAAAACTAAAATAATATGTGAACGAAGCGCCTTCCTCGTCTGTATACATTTATGAAAGAATAGATGAGGGAGGCTTTTTTATGTCTAATAAATTACTTCTTGCGACGTTGTAAAGGATTGACAAGAAGAGAAACCGGACCTCTATTTGACACGCCTATATAAATGATGGTATAAAGAAAAGTATATGAATAATTGAGCGTGGAAAGGGAGAAGTAGTGATCATTTCCCTGTTTTAGAGAGCTGATGGCCGGTGAAAATCAGCACATAGATGATCGCGAATTACGCCCCTAGAGCATCTTTTTTCGATTGAATTGTATTCAAAAGGGAAAAGACGGTGCTAAGCCGTTATGTAAATAAGGTGGTAGGCTTTTTTGCCTGCAACTAGGGTGGTAACGCGATAATCAAAATCGTCCCTTATTTGAAGGGGCGATTTTTTTATGTTTTCAACCTTCACGCCAGTAATGAACTTAAAGGAGAGTATGTAGGATATGGGTATTTTACAAGATCTTGAATTTCGCGGTCTAATTAATCAGCAAACAGATGCTGAGGGCCTTGAGCAATTATTAGAAAAAGAAAGCGTTAAATTATACTGTGGTTTCGATCCGACAGCAGATAGCTTACACATCGGTCATATGTTACCAGTATTAATGTTACGTCGTTTCCAATTAGCTGGTCACCAACCAATCGCACTTGTTGGCGGTGGTACTGGTATGATCGGTGACCCAAGTGGTAAAAAAGCAGAGCGTACATTAAATACGAAAGATACAGTTGCTTACTACACAGAAAGCATTAAAAACCAACTTTCAAACTTCTTAGAGTTCGAAAACGTGGACAACCCAGCAACGATGGCTAACAACTATGACTGGCTTGGTAACTTAGATGTAATTTCATTCTTACGCGATATCGGTAAAAACTTCGGTTTAAACTATATGTTAGCAAAAGATACAGTAGCATCTCGTTTAGAAACTGGTATTTCATTCACTGAGTTCAGTTACATGATTTTACAATCATACGACTTCTTAAACTTATACCAACACCATAATTGCCGTCTGCAAATCGGTGGTAGTGACCAATGGGGTAACATTACAGCTGGTCTTGAATTAATTCGTAAATCAGAGGAAGATGCGAAAGCATTCGGTTTAACAATTCCACTTGTTACAAAATCTGACGGTACGAAGTTTGGTAAAACAGAAGGCGGCGCAATTTGGTTAGACCCAGAGAAAACAACTCCTTACGAGTTCTACCAATTCTGGATTAACACAGATGACCGCGACGTTGTTAAATACTTAAAATACTTCACATTCTTATCTCATGAAGAAATTCTTGAGCTTGAAAAGCAAGTAGCTGAAGCACCAGAAAAACGTGCAGCACAAAAAGCATTAGGTTCTGAAATGACAAAACTTGTTCACGGCGAAGAAGCATTAGAGCAAGCGATTAAAATTTCAGCTGCACTATTCAGCGGTTCTGTAGCAGAACTAACTGCAAGTGAAATCGAGCAAGGATTCAAAGACGTACCATCTGTAGAACGTACTGCAGAAGATACAGTATTAATCGACTTACTTGTCGAAAGCAAAATCTCTCCATCAAAACGTCAAGCACGTGAAGATGTAACGAACGGCGCAATCTACGTGAACGGTGAGCGTACACAAGCATTAGACTACGTTGTAACAGAAAACGACCGCATCGAAGGTAAATTCACAATCATTCGCCGCGGTAAGAAGAAATATTTCTTAATTCGTTACTAATAAATAAAAAGCTTTGAGGAATTTCCTCAAAGCTTTTTTGTTTTAATCTCCTTTTCGAGTTCATACGGAAATCACATGTAAGCGGTATGATAAACGTATAACAATTAGAAAGGAGTGGTAAAACGAAATGTCACTAGAAGCGTTGATTATTTTTTCTTTGCTAAACGCGGGTCAACTTGCAGAGAATTCGAAGGTTGATATACATAAAGAGCAGAAAGATGCTTATGTATATGTTCAAAAAGAGGAAAATAAATAACTTTAATATATATATAAATAAAAGCTACTCGAAGTAACTGTTTTGGTTTCTTCGGTAGCTTTTTTGTATGCATAGGATTCAAATTTAGTAAGTGAGCTATTTAATAGAGGGTTTGTAGAAGAAAAAAATATAATTAATGTGAACTGATAAATTGATAAAAATAAACCGTTATAAACAGGAGGATTTGTATGGAACATAGTGAGGCATCTCAAAGATTGTTACTTTCAGATTGCATGGATTCTATAATTACTATCCAAAAGTTAGGGATAGATGAACAGTTTACCCCGATAGGTTATGATAATCTATTTAGTCATAAAACAAGTAGTGACTCCTAAAGGGAACGTTTAGATAATTTAGTGTATAAAATCAAAGAAAGGTTTATCATGATATTAATATTTTCCTTTATTAAAAACAGCCGTTTCAAGTATTGACTTGAGAAGGCTGTTTTTTTGATTTAATCTTTTAAGTCCCCCTGTCAAAAAATAAAATTTGTCCTCTGGGGAGGATAGGTAGCGTAGGGGCACATCAATAGTTGCACTATTTTTAAAAAAATGAAAGGGTGGTGAAATGTCTACGAAACTCTGTAAGTATTACATAATAAAAGCCACAACTCATGAAAAGACCTTCTAATATATTGTTAGTTTATTTGATTAATATTCTTTGTCCACTTTTCGTAACTCTGACTGTGTAAGTCCATATGTCT
The DNA here is from genome assembly GCF_900108285.1 of Bacillus sp. ok061. Taxonomy (NCBI): domain Bacteria; kingdom Bacillati; phylum Bacillota; class Bacilli; order Caryophanales; family Bacillaceae; genus Bacillus; species Bacillus sp. ok061. The sequence continues at coordinate 230,867 of NZ_FNUW01000001.1, forward strand.
ATGTTGTACAACCTGCTAACAACATAACAGGAATAGCTAAGGCTAATAGTTTACGTTTCATTGACACATATACCCCTTTGTGTTATTTCTTTTTACTTAGTTCTTTTGTTGCTTTGTCTACTAACTCAGAAGCTTCGTCTAAATCCTGTTTAGCGAATTCAATTGTATCTTTATCATCCTTTTCTAAACCTGCCTGTATGTTTTCTACCCCTGATTTCGAGAATAACATTGCTTTACTTATGTTTATCGGTGCTTTATTGTCTTCAGCTAACTTATAATCTAATTTATCAATCTTATCAATTAATTCGAAATAAGGTTTCGATAACTCTTTTAACTTTTCAGCCTTCTTCTTATTAGATTTTCTGCTATCTATAAGGTCTTTTATTTCTTCCGTTTGTTCAGTGTAATCTTTAAGTAAGTATGTTGCATTCTTACTATAGTCTTCTTTCTTGTTTTCTTTAACAGAAGCTTCCATTACTTCGTCTTTCTTTTTATCGTTTGACTCACAACCTACCCCTGTTATTAACAACATTGGAATCGCTAAAGTTAATAGTTTACGTTTCATTTTTTCATACCCCTTTAGTATTTATTATTCTGCTTCACTTACACTTTGTATTTCCGCAAGACCTTGTGCGATACTCGCAGCTAGTTAAAGTGCTGTACTATAGTTATCACTAGATGTTTGATTAAATTCATATAGGTGTTCTAACTTTTCTTTCAGTTTTACCTCTCATGACTGCAAAAAGATTTGCCATAGCGTCCAGACCTGAGATTGGCATAGCTTGATCGATTGTTTCCGTACTTGCTATCATTCGATCGATTTCTCGAATTTGTTCTAATATCTCCTGTTCGATAACATCTGTAGAAGCTACCTGTGATTGAAAGCCTCTTGGAAAAGCATCATTTTGAAGGATTAATTCTTCGCATAAGTAAATGCTTCTTTGTGCTAACGGACGAAAGGTTTGTAAGAAATATGCTTTTGCACTGCTATATGTTTGTCCTTGTAGAACAGTATCCAATGCAAAAGCGTCAATAGAATGAATAATTTGTTCCATACCTTGAATAGTAGCGATACATAAAGAGTTCATACTTTCTGTTTGAGCTTGTACTTCACCGAGATGCATATTTAAAGACACGAACTTTCCCTCCCCTTACAAGAAAATAATACCAATTTAAGGGAGGGGTTGTAAACGGAATATTCTAATGATTTAACGATTAAAGAGGTACTCGTTTATTAAGTTTTTTAATCTCATTCGGATGCTCGAGTGATGAAGAGGTTTTTAAGGTTTAATGTAAATAGAAAAGGGAAGATATAGATTATGTGCAAATAAATACGTTGTAAAAATAATGTTAACAAAAGGAGAGTACAGCAAAGAAAAATGAGTTATGGGATAGAATGTAGTGTTTTTAAGTGTTAGAAGAAGGGAGAGGTTTTTATTAATGTGGATAAAAAACGAATGAAATTCTAGAGAGAGGGTTAAGTTTTATTAACTATAGACTTGCAGTTCTTTTTTATTTTGTTACATTGGTCTGTTTCTATACATATAATCGGGTTATATTCAATAAAAAAAGCCCAGGCCCCTTGATAAACAAGGTTCCTAAGGCTTTTAATACTACTCTTTTCAGAGTACCGAGATTAACGAGAGTAGAACTCTTTAGTATTAAAAAGCCTTATTATATCAGTATTCATAGCATATTTATTATTAACTAGCCCCAAATTTAGCCCCGCTTTCTGCTAAACTCTGGCTAAATAACTCTACTGACATGGACTCCATTTCTTTTAATACATGTCCATAAATTTCATAAATCATTTGTGGAGTATTCCCTAAACGTTCGGCAATTACTTTCACATTTAAGCCTTGATTTAATAATATGGTGCAATGTGTATGGCGTAACCCATGTATTGTTATCGAAGGAAGGTTTGTTTTATTTAATACTCTTCTAAATGCATAGAGGATACTGCTATCTGTTATAGGTTTCCCAGTTTGATATGATGTAAATACAAAGGACTCATCCTGCAGTTTGTATCCAAAAGATAGCATTGTTTCCATGCACCATTTCCGGTATATACTTAATTGATTTACTAATACATCATCTATTAAAATTGTTCTATAGCTATTTTTTGTTTTTGGTGATCGTACACCTTTATTATCCCTGGTACGTTCAATAGTAATTGTTTTTTTATCAAGATCGATGTTTTTCCATTGCAAACCACAAGTTTCGCCTCTACGAATTCCTGTGTATGCAACGGTTAATAAAAATGTGTAGTTTGTAGTGTTTTCTTCTTGTTTCGCTACTTTTAAAAATTCAACTAATTGCTCAGGCGTGAAATAATTGTTTTTTTCTTCTTGAACAGTTTCCTGGTTTGAAAGTTTAATTTTTGTGAAGCGATTACGAGACAATATTTCATCTTCTACAGCTGCGTTAATAGCGATCTTGAATAGGGTGTGAAATAAATGAACTGTACTTGGCTTGTATTTCTTTTCAAGTACATTCAAAAATTCTCTTTTATATGTGGTTCTATCTAATGTTTGCAACTTGTAACGGCCAAGCAATGGTTTCATTTGTAAGCGAATGGCCATTTCACGTTGCGCCCTAGATGTTGGTTTCCAACTGTTTTTATGAGTGTTATACCAAATATCCAACCATTCTCCAATAGTCATTTGATCATGTTCGACTTGTTTAGACTCACCACGTATTGTAGCAGCTTTTACTTCTAAAAGAGATTTGAGAGCTGCTTTTTCTGATGTAAATCCACTTTTTTTCTTCTCTTTTCTTTTTCCTATATTGTCATAATACTTATGACGATACATCCACAGTTTTTCATTTTTTGAATTGAAATAATAGTATATTTCGGGCTCTTTTGCTGATTTGTGCAACTTCACTATTACCATTCCTTTCATTGCTTTGGCTGGCGTATGCATAGGAATGGGTAAGTGTTGAATTGGTGTTATTTATCTTTGTCACGATCAGATGAATCTTGGTTTGAAAATGTAAACTTAAAATTCTTCATATGGTCATATTCCTTTTCAATGTCCTCATCTGAAGGGCAATTTACTTCAAGTTTTTCAAATAAAACTTCTAATATTTTTGTAGCTGTTTCCCTCTGTTCATAATTTAGTGATTTGCCACCAAAAAATACATTGCCCCCATTTAAAAGTATTTTTAAATCAGGATAGTGTAGTCTGCGATATTCCCACAGGAGATCATCTTTACCTTGTTTTTCTATATATGCTTCTTCTTCTTCTGGTGTCATGGAATTATAAAATGCTTCTATTTCTCTTCTTTGTTGTATTTCAGCATCTGTGTATAATCCGGCTCTCCATGCTAATTCATAAAAGTCAATCTCGAGAGCTTCAGACAATTTTTTAATAATGTCGTATGAGGGCTTTCTTTGGCCCCTTTCAATTTGTGACAAGTATGGTTGAGAAACGTTAGATGTTTCGGAAAGTTTAGAGATAGTCATTTTCTTCTGCATTCTTAATTCTTTGATATACGTACCAATATTTTTTTCGTTCATATTACATCACTCCTTTAAAACAAATAATAATTGTTTATTATTGCAATTGCAATGGAATATAAAAAATATAATAAATTATTGCAAGTTATTGCAAAAGCAATAAAATGGTGTTATATTTATTGCAACAGCAATAACGGAGGGGAGACATGCAGAAAATAACATTGACTGTCAAAGAGGTTGCAGAATTATTAGATGTTTCTTTAACAACCGTGTATTCGATGACTCGTATGAATGAAATTCCTTATGCGAGAATCAGGGGAAAAATACTTTTTCACCGTCCAACAATTGAAACATGGTTAATGAATGGAGCTATGCAAAACTATGAAAAATTAGAAGTGTAGTTAATTAATAGAGTGAAAGAGGTGATAGTGGTGATTCCTACAAATGTGCAAGTTAATATTGATGAAAAAGCCATTAAGGAATACATACTGCAGCAAATAGATCAACAACTTCACGAAACCTTATTGATGGTTGATCTTGAAAAGTTAGTAGTAATTACATCAATGAGTAAGAGATTCCTAGAAGATGAGATTTTATCTGATCCAAGGATGCGCGTTATTGAGCGACGTCGTAATAGAAAGCGCTGGTGGTTTTATAAGCAAGCGCTTGTAGTAATAGAAGAAATTGTGAACGATTGGTAGACGATAACGCTTTGGCTGGCATATGCATGGGAAACTAGGTTCATAAAAGAATAGGTGGATAATGATTATTAATTCAAATTGATTGATATCTGGTAGCAATATCGATTTGGAAGCAATTGAGGTGAATAGGTTAATGACAACTGCTGAAATACGTGAAGACAAGTTACATATGATTTTAGAAAAAGCGGAAAACGGTGATCCAAAAGCGATCAAAGTTTTAAAAGAAATTAATCGAATATTAAAGCAAGTATGACATTTGATTTTAAAAACATTATGAAGAGAAAAGGAGGTGCTCATTTTTGAAAGTTACCATGCCGCACTATATAACAAGAATTGATGAAATGTTACCTGGAGCAAAAATTATCAAGCTTACTGGATATGCAAATGGAAATCAAGGGTATCAAAAAGCGAAAACGCCAGTTTGTAAGTGGAAAGATAGCCAGGGATTAGATGATTTAGAAATAAATAAATGGATAAACCAAGGCGGATGGATTGGAGCAGTTATTCCCCAGGAGCGGATTATCATAGATGTGGATGACCGGGTTCAAGGAGAACTTGTGAAAGATTTGCTTGAAGGAGAAAACAGGCATCACCATTCGATTAAAACACCAAACGGGTGGCAGTTTGTTTTTGCAGCTAAAGAGAAAAGGACACAAGACATTAAACAGATTACGAAATTTTTCTCTCAAATAGGTGTGGTTATTGATACCCGTACAGCTGGAGCAGGGTATATTGTTTTTCCTACAAACAATACAGAAGGACGCTACATAGCAACTAATAGCATAGATCAGCTGGACGAATTACCACACTATTTAATACCTGTTAGAAATACAGATAAATCTAAAGATTATATGTTTCCAGTACCTATAGAAAGCTCAGGGAGCAGAAATGACACAATGTATAAGTTTGCTACACATTTAAAAGCGTGGAATGTTCCTAACGAGGAAATAATGCAGGCAATGGAGCTTATATATGAGTATTTTCTTTTAGATAAAACTGATTTTCATTATAACGAATTAAAGACCCTTACGCAGTCAGCTATTCAATGGAAACCAGACCAGTCAAAAAGACAGCATATATCTGACAATAATTTTGAAACGCATGCCGAAGGTAAAGACGAAAATAAAATCATTCCTAAGCCTTTTAAAGTAGGAAATAAAGGTACACTTTTTGAGACGAGAGAGGATAAGGATGGAAATGAGATAACAAAACTCATATCTCGCAAAACACCATATATTACAAAGGAATTCCATAACATAGAACGTTCACAGGTTCTGTATGAAATTGAATGGAAGGAAAGCAATAGAACTGTAAGTGAAGTTGTACCAGCTTCTACTATTGCTGTTAGAAAAGAATTACTAGAACTAAGTGATAAAGGTTTTTCTGTTAATGATAATAATGTTAAGAAAATCATTGCTTATTTTGATCAATATCTATTGGCTAATAATATAGAACAACATTATGCGGTAGAACGTTTAGGACATATAAAGGATACTTTTATCCATCCTTTAGTTACTAAAGATGTTGAGATTATGGCGATAGATCATGGTGAGAAACAACTACTTGAAGCCTTTGAAGTGAGAGGAACAAGTGATACTTGGAAAACAGAAGTGTTTGAACGAATTAAACAGCATCCCAAGGCAGTATTTTTTGTTCTTTCTAGTTTTGCGAGTGTTATTATAAAGGATTTACGTTTACAACCTTTCATTGTTGATTTAAGTGGAACAACCTCACAGGGCAAGACTACTACATTAAAAGTGGCTGCAAGTGTTTGGGGTAATGAAAGCTTAATGAGTGAGTGGAATGCTACAAAAGTATCTATTGAGAGAAAATCAGCATATTTAAACAGTTTTCCTTTATTAATGGATGATACACGGAAAGCCGATGAACGTATTTTAAAAGATGTTATTTATTCTTTCAGTGGAGGACGTTCAAAAGGAAGAGGAAGTTTAAAAGGAAGTCAGAAGGAGTTTACTTGGCATAATATTTTACTAAGTACAGGTGAAGTAACTTTAAACGAATATGCAAAAAATCAAGGTGGAGCTGCTGCTAGAATTATTCCGCTAGTTGACCAGCCATTAAAGAAAGATCATAGCAATATTATGGCACTACATGTCGCATTAGAAAACAACTACGGAGCGATAGGAATAGATTTCTTAAAAGTTTGGTTAAAACATAAAAAGGAGCTTATTCCAGAGTATCACAAGTTTAGACAACACTATGTAGATAAATCCAAAGATAATGAAGTATTAAGCCGATTAGCTGGATATTATGCTGCAGTCCATTTTACAGGAAGTATACTAAAGAGCAAATTGGATTTCGATATTGATCTAAAAGCTATTTCCTCATTATTTGATGATATAGCAGAAGAAAATAAAGCAATAGACAAGCCTATGCAGTTTTTAGAAGAAATACTTTCTGATTTGGATAGTAGTAGACAGGATATATTTTATGATTATATGCCTAAAATTATTAAAGCGATTTATAAGGATAAACAAAGGCAATTGTTTTTGACACCAGCTTATGTAAAGGACTTTTTAGGATTAGAAGAAAAGCCAACACGTAGAGAATGGCTAAAACGAGGCATCACTTCTTCAATAGAAGATAAGGATAAAATTGTTGACTATAAACAAGTAAAACACAAGGGTAAGAATGTCAGAGTGATATTTTTAAATATGGATATTGTCAATGAATTAGGATTTAACTTTCATGAGGAAACAAATGTGCATTAAAAAATGCAGTAGCAAAAGTAACAAAAATGATGATGGATTCTATCTTTTTGTTACCTCATTAAACCCTAGAGCCACAAGGGATTGATAGTTAAAGGTAACAAAAGTAACAAAGGTAACAAGAAAATATAGGTTATGTCTTTTTACTAGAAAACTATAAAAAAACTAAAAAGCTAATATACAGTACATGTTCAAAAAAAGTGTTACTCTTGTTACCTTTTCAAAAAATAAGGTTAAAACCGTTGGGAGAGTAAGGTTTAATAGGGTAACGAAAACTTGGAGAAATACGTTACCATCGGTGTTACCTTGTTACCAAAACATAAATAAACAAGGATGTGTAGAAATGACTTCAAAAAAAACTCCAATCGTATTAGCAATTGAACGTGATGAAAAAGGAAATCTTAGTACATGGTGTCAGTACTGTAGAAAGTTTCATCATCATGGAACAGGTGAAGGACATAGGGATGCACATTGTTTTGAGGAAGATAGTCCTTATATTCGTACAGGTTATGTCCTTAAGAAGATGAAACTATCGGGTAGAGAGGTTGTTACAAAGAGTGAACCTAAGTAGGTGATACGTAATTGGTTTGCCTTAAAGATTATCAAATGTTAGAAACAGAGATCATTTATTTGGAATACAAGTTAAATAGAATACATGCTGAATTAAAACGTCAGAGCAAATGGGGTAAAGATATATTATCAATTAATACAGGCAATGAAGAAACGGAAAAGATACTGGATCAACTTAAGGATGAGCTCACATCTAAGAAAGAACAATTGCAACAGCTCGTTGAATTGGTGAGTAATTACAAAAACTTAGAACAACAGATACTTAAGCTGAAATATATTAATGGAATGACGTTAGAAGGCATAGGAGCCAAATTAAATTACAGTACGCATTATATTAAAGTGAAACATGCTGAGATTATGAGAAGAATCAAGTTTGCAGAGAGATTAAAGGCAGGAGGATAAAGAACTGTGGAAGGAAAATAAAATGTTTTAAAAGCTATTTAATTAATTAAACAAGAATTGAATTGTTCATTTGTAAACAAAAATTAAAAATAAATTTTTCTATAACACCCCCGGGTAAAATATAGAAACAATTTTGCTGGGGGACCGAGCAACGCGGGGGGGAGATTTGTCTTTTTATTTTTTGCTTTTCGCGCGCGGAACGGAGAAAAATGCATGTTATTTCGATATCTAAATTAATTAATGAAAGTGTGGTGATACCGTGACAATCAAGAAAAAAAACTATGAATTGGCTTTTGAAGACTATAAAAATGGCATGCCATACGCTGATATTGCTACAAAATATGGCGTTGCTGAAACTACTGTCCGAGATACCTGGCGTAAGCGACATTGGAAAGAAATATTAAAAGAACATACTAACTTACGAGATAAGATCCGTGACGATTTACTAGGTCAAATGAGGTCAAACGGTGTCATTCACGGACATTTTCTTGATTTAGTTGAAGATTACATGGCAATGTGGGATATTAAAAACAATTTGATTGCTGATATTGAAGAACGTGGCGTATCTGTATTAGTTGCTAACGGGATCAGTCAAAAAGAATGATTCTATTACGGAATTAATAAAAGTTATTACGTCAATGTCAAAGTTACTGGAGTTTTTAGGTATAGACATTGAAGAGACCGAAGAAGATGAAGAACTTTATATATATAAAATAATATAACAGGAGGTCATGAAAACATGGCACATTTAGAAAATAGTTTAAAATTGAAAGAATTATTTTATCAACGAATCGAAACAGAAGAAAGAAGCCTTCCGGTCCTAGAAAAGCTAAAATTAGCAGAAGAGTGTCAAAGAAACGTTACGTCACGTGATGAATATGACCATATTACAAAGATCGTTGAAGAACTAAAAAAGAGTATGCAGCCGAAAGTAAATTCGGTTACACGCCAACGGTTATTTTTAGCGAAGAAGACAAAGTCCAGGCGGCGAAAGTGATTAAGAAAGATATCAAAGAAATGGACAAACGGTATATCGAGTTACGCAAACGAAAAAATGACTTAGAAACGTCTATTGCTGATGAAGTTGCCGCTATTAATGTAGAACTAAATGAAATGCATGAAGCTCACAGAAAGTTAATGCATTGTAACGAGACTTACGGAGGGTATTACTGTGAACTATATGAAATGGTTACATCTACGAAATCGGAGGTATTACGATAATGATTACATTATATGAAAAGATTCTATCAGCACGCGAAAGAAAACATGCTTATCATACTTATGATATTGAACTAACGCCGCTAACAGATGCAGGGAAATTATTATTCGGTCGTATGGATTTATTAAAGGAAGAAAGGGACGAACAACTTAAAAACTGGTTAAAGAATGCTTTATCACGTAACAAAAGCAACTTCAGACCTAATGACAAATATATTTTTTACTATGATGATCCGAACGAATCAGAAGATCAGCGAGTAAATGAAGTGTTACGTTATGTAGAAAACAAGATTTATAGAAAATGGGAAATGAGTACAAAATGGGGTAATTTAAAATCTCCTATATTTGGAGTCGACTATTCAGTGAAGATTGAAAAGAGAGTTGATGTCCTGGACCCGTCGAAAAAGAGTGGTAAACAAAAAGGCCTTAAAAATCCAGCGATTGATGTAGAAGGAAAAGAAGTAAACGATACATTAGTTACTGAAGGTTAACGTTTGAAAAAAATTCAGATGGATTGGAAATTGAAATTATGAGGGAAATGTATACGAATGTTAATGAAGTAGGATTGAAATTATACAATCTTCTTGATGGGAAGTTAATCTATTCAGAGGTAGAACCCACTGTGTATCGTTTGGAGATTAAATAATTAATTATGAAAAGCAACTTGTCGTAAAAAATGGCATGTTGCTTTTTATTTATGTAGAAGTAAGAAGATTAAATGATTTATAAAAAAGTATTTGTGGATTGTTTGATGAAAGGACATTTGATTAGCTAAATATGATATTATAAATGTACTAGAAAATTTTAGGAGGAGTAAGATGCATCGTATTAGAGATATTATTGTATTAAGTGATATTATGAAGCTTCCTAAACCTGAATTAGTAGATATATGTACTGATCTTGGCTTAGATAATGGTGGAGCATCTTTTGATTTAGCTAAGCGAATTTGGGATGAAATAAGAGTTAGACAAGATAGTGAATCCTTGCAGCGAGTTGAGGATAAATTATTAGCAGGTAAAACTTCTGTAACATGGTTTGAACTTGAAAATAAGGAAGCTTTAAAAGGGATTAAGAATGTTATTATTGAACGATCTAATTTTAATCCTTTTGAAAATATTAGACAATATACGCCTGATGCTTTGACAAGTGATCCTATATTATTTTGTGCAGCTGGAGGAAGAACGGAGTCGGAATATTACTTAAGGTACGTTTATAATAGTGGAACAAGAAGAGATGTTGCATTAAATGATATACGTATAGTTCCAAAGCCTAGTGTTATTAATGTTTATATTAATGAAGATGAGGGAATTATTGAAGTAAGAGCTGATTCGAGAAGTGCATCTAAGGTAGCATCTAGTTTAGCACAGCTTATAAATAGACAGGTTACTTTAGAACCCATTAACATTTTAGCAGCGTTTGGAAATAATGTTGAAAGATTTGCGGATAGATTAGAAGGAGAATTAATTGATACTACATCTACACCAGCTTTAGAGGATCTACTGGATGATTTTACAGGAGATCACAACAGGTCAATTCTTACTATACTTAATTCTTTGAATGAATTTTTTGATCAGGATGATGAAGAAAAATTAATTAGGGACTTAAGAGAAGCAGGTGAAGTATTTGAGGATCATTTTTTAACGCTTCCTTTCACAGCTTTAATACTATGCGGAATGGAAAAGGTTGGGCTTAGAGTGAATCAAGGAGATTTAAGAAGTTTCCCGCTATATGATTATTTAAGACCACATCTTCTACATCAAGGTGGCTTTGTTAAATTTACACGTCCAATTGCTGGAGTGGAGAAATCATTTACAGTTCGTGTGGGTATTACAACTAATAGTGTATACTTTACAACCCCATCTAATGAGGAAGTTATTCAATATGTTAGAAATAAAATGCTGCGTTAATAAGAAGGAAGGCGTTTTAAAATAACGAATATTATATGGTAATGTTCCATATGATATAATATAATTATAAAAGTTTAAAATGACGATAAGGAGGTAGGGTAGAATGACAGTTGATTGGAGAACGAAGAGACAAGTTAATAAGTTTGTTGAGACGTTAGCGATTTCTCCTGTGAAGAGTTTCTACCCAACTTCAGTGGCTAAATATGATGATACTCTTTCTATGGAGTTGATTTTTGAACATTTATTATCGTTATGTGAATCTGGAGAATTAGAGTTATTATGGGAAGTTAAGTGTCCTGGTTATGAATCGCCTATGTGTTTCCGACGTATTAAGTTAGTTACGGATTACAGTGAAATAATTGACAAAGAATTGCTATGTGATATATGTGGCGAATACGTTAAAGTAGAGAAGTCTAATATATTTCCGGTATTCCAAATCAATAAAGAATATCGAGAAGCAATGAGAGAAGAATTCAAAAAAAAAAAGTCAGAAAAAAAGTCGTGTGTTAGTGAGTATAGGAAACAATCACAAGAAATAGTTGAGTTAGTTTCTTCTGATAAGCCGATACTGTCTCTTGGTGATTTACCACCACACATTGAGTTGAATATCCAACAATTAGTCATATGTAAGGATGTGGGGAATTTGAGTAATGAAGGTCGTTCAATAAATCGAAGTTTTAATGGGACAAGCTTTGGTGAGAAATCAAATATTAATATCCAAGCGGATAGTAATACAAATACAATAAATATCGGTGAATTATTACCTAAAGAGAAAGATATTTTTGCTGATTTAAGACAAGAAATTGAAGAAATGGTTAAAGATGAGATGGACAGAGAACAAGCAATGGAATTTGCTAATCAATTAGAAGACGCAGTTCAACAGAATGATGCAGACAAATCTAACAAATACATCAAATGGTTGGAACGTTTTTTACAAAATTCGTCCGCTTTAGTTACTATAGCTACTGCTATTCAACCGTTAATTTCATAAAATAAAAGACCATTAAGAGTAGCCTTTTATTTTAGTAGTTTAGAATATAAATTCAAAGAAAAATCACCTTTATATTGATGTTTTTCTTTATTATAAACAGCTTTTTCAAGTACGGACTTGAGAGGCTGTTTTTCTTTTTGAAAAAGAGTGCCCCCCTTATCAACTTTTTTGAAAAGGGGTCTGGGGAGGATAGGTAGCGTAGGGGGCATCTCTATCGTTAGACAATATTTTAAAAAAATAAAGGGGGGTGTGAAATGTCTACCAAAATCTATAAATTATTACATAATAAAAGCCACAACTCATAAGAGTGTGACTTAAATGTTTTTATTCAGCTTCGAAGCGTAAAGTGATTAAAACTCCTAGTGTGAGTTCAGTAATTATAACTACGTCTTTGTCTTTTTCATCATCATAATCAACTGATTTTGTTTTTCCGCCTACAAAATTAGCTGAAATACTTGTTATTGATTCTGAGTCTAGTAATTTACCAATCTCAACATTTTGCTTCTTAGGTACATGGCCTATGTGAAATTCTTTATTGTCTAAATTAACAATTACCTTAATAGCATTTTTATCGAATTCGTTATCAGGATCTTTTACAAATGAGATATAATCACCAAATTCAACATCTTCAAATTCAGATGCTTCTACCCACATTTCTAGTAATTCTTTATTAGTATATCCACCGTATGATTCAATATTATATTCTTTGGCAATTGCACGCGCAATTCGTTTTAGAAGTGACTGTATATCTTTACCTTTGTCATTATCAAAAGTAACCCCTGCGACATTAAAAGTAAGGGAGTTACTGGTATCTAATTCAATTGGTAAAGGGGCTGGAATTGGTTCCGATTCTTGTTCTAAAGTCTGTTGTTCGGGTATGATTTCTTCAGTTTCTGTTCTAGACTCTTCCACATATGTATTTATTACTTCCACCACTTCTTCCTTGATATTTTCTACTTTAGATTCATGATGAGTGTGGATGTTCGTGTTAACATGGTCTATTTCGACTGTATTAGTTTCTAAATCGGATATTCTTCTGATTTCTTTTTCCTTTGCTTTAAAATCCTTTTTATATTGCTTAAAATCCTGTTTATCAACTCTAAATTTCTCGCCAGTAGCTACATTCTTGACTACGTATGTTTTAACTATGTATGAATAATAGATAATAAATAAAATATAAGATATCACAAGAGTTGGGATAGCCAAGATAATTGCTGTAATAAACAATATAAAATCTAAGGGAGTAGGTATTCGTTGTAAGATTATTCTCTTTCCGGCAGCAGCTTCAGATTGCTGTAACTGTTGTATACGTTGTATCGATGCAATTGAATCATAACTCATAAAAAAACCTCCTTAAAATGATACCTAAATCATACCAATTTTATGCAACAACTGTAAATATTACGTTTTGAGGAATTGTTTAAAGGCATTAATCTACCTCAAAGCAAACTTATCTAAATTCAAAAAAGCTTACTGATTATGTGATTCAGTAAGCTTTTTATTGGTCAGAGCAGCTGGAGAATAGAGTGCTTAAATGTTCATTAACCTACATGCTGGCTGATTTTTAATTTTATCAAAGTTCTTCGTCTTCTTTAAATATAACTAACTGATTTTTATGATATAATGACGCGCGAATGTTGAAGTATTTATTTATAATTTTTCCGTTGTTGTCTTTCTGTTCACCTTCATTCGCTGTGCATAATGCGCATACAACGATATGTTGACCAGGTTCAAAAGTTTCAGAAGGGATATCATTTTGACTAATCAAGATAGAAGCTGCAGGAATTTGTTCTATGTTTTTATCTTTTTTACCAAAACGTAGATTTACAGCGTAACGATCACCTTGCTTAAAGGAGATGACTTTGTTTACTATCCCTTCGATACAGATAGGGTGTCTTTTGAATTCGGGAGATTTTAAATAGTTATAAGCATCTAGGTATTTTTCTTGATTATAATAAAAATTTGGCCATTTAATTTTCTTTCCGTACATTTGAATTTCTATAGATGATTCTAATTCATTTGAATCATCATCTTCTACGGCTTTACGTAGCTCAAGAATTTTTTGCATTGTTGCTAAATAGGAACTTAGCTTTCCTTTAGAAACATAGCTTTTATTTTTTGGGGGATTCGTATTTCCGCTCTTATTTGTGGAAGGGGTACTTTGTTTCCCTAAATCTTTCAGTGGTTCATGAATCATAGTTAACCTAAAGGTAAATTTATTTTTCTTAACACTTTCTAAAATGTTATCATCAGATTTTTTTGCTAGTACTGTAACTTGCCCTATTGTATTATATTTGCACCATTCTTCATGATTTACACCTGGTTTTCTCGTGAAGTGGGTAGGAATCCATGCTTCCGCTCTAAAATGCCCATTTTTATGAGATACATCCTTTCTACATTTGTGGCATTCTAATCCTTCTTTTAATTGTGGGTGTTCTTCTACATATTTAGCTGTTACATCTTGGTTTTTCATTTTTGAGTAAGCTGTTTTCATTTTTACCGCCATTTTTTCTCCTCCTACCAAATAAAATATATTTATATAGGATATTTTACCATTATTAACATTTAGGGTGGATAAGTTTGGGAACTGGTATTTTACATGGAAGAACAAAAAGTAATTAATATTTGAAGATACATTATTTAGAAGTGTACGGAGAATTTCCTTGGCTGTGAGTAGGTTCTTTTTTATTTGATTTAAAAAGGTATTGATGTAACAAAGGTAAGTATAGATGGTTATGATTTTCTAATCCCAGAAGGCCTTTCTGAGTTCTTACTTAGAGCTGGATATTGGAGGTATGGTGAAGGAGAAGAAGAATCGTCAAATGATGTCGAAATCCTAGTGTATTATGTTAGAAAAACTATTTTGAAAGATGGAGTTTTGTCTACTACATTCACTTATAAGGGAGATCAAAAGAAAAAATGAAAAAATCTTCAAGGTAAAACTTATCCGTATCGAAAATGAAAGAGCACCTCTAATGGATGCTCCTTTTGGTTGGTTACATTTTGGTTGAAGAGATTTTTCTTATTTTCATTTTTGAATACTTTAGATAAACCTTGGATGAAAAATCACATACGTAAAAAATATCATCTTCCTCTTTGTATCTTTCGTGGAAAACACTTCTTTTATCATCGATAATAAAATTATGTATCAGTTGCAACTTGGCTATTTCTTCTTCACTTATGATTTTCATAAGGTATTGTGGTTGAGAAGTTTTATTGAATCGTCTGCTTAAATATAGATAAAAGAAGCTCATAAATAAAGGAATAACGATAGCAATTAGTATAAAATTGTATTTATTACTTTGAGGAATATTTACATGGAAAAAGCACCAATAAGAAAACATAAAACTAAACATGTGGATCATAGCAATCAATCTTATAATTCGATTAAACCAACTGGCTTTATTTAGTTTAACTTGAGGTAGAAGTGCCATCGGTAAAAGTATAAAAAATAGCCAAAAAAATAATAAAAAGCTTAGATTATACAGTGGTTCTAATATAAAGGTGTAGTTGGGAATAAGATTGGGCATGAAAAATTTCACATAACATGCAGGAGTAATGAATATGGATATTGCAAAGGTAAGAATATCTTGGCAATATGTAAAAATATTTATTTGTTTTCGTGTACTTTTATCTTTAAATAATTGATCGAATTCTTTGGTAGTGGAAGATTCTATGTAGAATGAACCAATCCCTTTTAAAATCCCCCAAATTCCTATGACTGCAAGAATAATTTTAGATATATTTGTCATTTCGTTAAGTGACATAAGATTAAATAACCTCGCTTATTTTCATTTAAGTAACATGTATAATTATTATATCATAATGTTTATATGTTAATGATTTTGATATGTAAAATAAAAGGGAGAGTTTTTATTGTGGAATGGAAGAAGTACAAATTTAATATTTGAAAATCTGAATTTTGTTATAATTAATTATAAGATGTGGAGGTTAGGCTATGTGGTATAGTATATTTTTTGACAAAAGTGGTGTTTTTCAGTGGGCAGGTGTAGCTGCGATTGTGTCATTTTTAGCATTTGTTTCAACTGTGATTTCTCTTGTAGTTACATGGATACAAGGAAAGAAAACTAGAAAATCTACTACTCTAGTAAATTTAAGAATTCAAGAATTAAAAGAAATAAGAGAAGAAGGAGCTGCTTTAATATCGACGATAAGAGTTTTTTTGAATGAAAGAAATGTGAGGATAAATCCAGAGAATAAGGTTATTTTAGAAACGGATCCAATAGTTAATAAATTGGATGCGCATTTTAATAAATTGTATTCCAAATTATATAGACAGACATTGCATGGTGGTGATTTATCAATTCAAATAAGTGCAAATCAAATTCTATTATATATGTTAAAAGAAACCGATCAGTTAGTGGAAATACAGATAAATGTTTCTCTGGCTCTTGATACATATTCAAGAGTTGAATATATGGAGATAGAAAACTCGATTTAAGGAGGGTTAAAATAAACATGTTTTTTTATAACTTAGAATTGGCGTCTAAATAATTGAAAGTAGAAAAGACCTAAGTTATAAGATAATTCACCAGGTAAAAGGTGAACGACTACAAAAATATTCGTTCACTTTTTATCCTATTTTTTACGTTAAATGTAGTTCATAATCTCCGTTAATACTGTTTGGTTTTCCAAACATTTCTTCGTACAGACTAACATGTTTTGAAAATCCATTTTTTAATGCAAAGTGGTAACCTTCTTTAGTTACGACTTGCTGTAATACTAATCGTTCGAAGCCTTGTTCTTTAGCGAATGTCTTAAACCATTCAATAACAATACTCCCCTTACCTTGATTGCTTGGGGTAATACTTATAGCGGTGATCGCCAAGTATGAATTGGTGGAAAATTCACTTCTAAGGTTAATGGTGACCTTATGTTCTTTAGAAGAAATATTTAAAGCATACTTAGAAACCCCTTCTATGAACATTATTTCATCTTGTACCAATTCATCTAATAACATTTTTAATTTTTGAAAGTCTTGTACATGAAGAGGGATCTCGGTGAATTTTTCTTTCAAAACAATTAACTCCTTTTATCATTTGTTTTTGCACTTATCCATTTCTATACACACGCCAGCCTTTTATATTTTTGGTCCCAAACTAGCCCCACTTAGCCCCAGTTTTATTCTTTTTTATGCTTTATTTTGCATTATCAATAACAAATAAAAAAAGCCCTGGCTCCTTGATAAACAAGGTTCCTAAGGCTTTTAATACTACTCTTTGCAGAGTACCGAGATTAACGAGAGTAGAACTCTACGATTAATGCTTCGTTGATTTCAGCTGGTAACTCAGCACGCTCAGCGTGACGAGTGTAAGTAGCTTCTAATTTGTCAGCATCGAAAGTTAAGTATTCTGGTACGAAGTTGTTAACTTCGATCGCTTCTTTAACAACAACAAGGCTGTTAGATTTTTCGCGAACGCTGATAGTTTGGTTAGGTTTTACACGGTAAGATGGGATATCTACGCGAGCGCCATCAACCATGATGTGACCGTGGTTTACTAATTGGCGAGCTGCACGACGAGTGCGAGCTAAGCCCATACGGTAAACTAAGTTGTCAAGACGAGCTTCAAGAAGGATCATGAAGTTTTCGCCGTGCTTACCAGGCATTTTACCTGCTTGGTCAAATGTGCGACGGAATTGACGCTCAGTCATGCCGTACATGTGACGAAGTTTTTGTTTCTCTTGTAATTGTAAACCGTATTCTGAAAGTTTCTTACGTTGGTTAGGACCGTGAGGACCTGGTGCGTAAGGGCGTTTTTCTAATTCTTTTCCTGTGCCGCTTAGAGAGATTCCAAGACGACGAGACAGTTTCCAAGCTGGACCTGTATAACGAGCCATAGTTGACTCCTCCTTTAAAAATGTTTTTATTTACGTAAAATAAAAACAGACGTAATCGATATTTACGGGCATTTTGTTTTCATGTACCTTCGCTCCAGCAGCAGGGAGTTACGAGATACACCTCCGTAGAGGAACAAAATACAAACGATAAACTCACATTACAAGGCTGCCTTTTTATTTTACACAAACGCTATTATATCTTTTACCCAGAGTTTCGTCAAGCGAGTACGTTTTTGTTTTATGCATATAAATTTTGGAAATTAATATAAGAAGGAATTTAAAACAATATAAAAGAAGAGATAGAAACACAAATAAAACGCTTACATAAAATGTAGTAAAAACGTTCATCAGTTTTTTACTGGTGAATATGCGGTAATAAAAACATAAAGGGGATGTTTTTATGAAAAAGAAGCATATGGAGACAGCGTTAATTCATCACGGTTATACACCTGAGGAACATAAAGGAAGTTTAACACCACCTTTATTTCAAACCTCTACGTTTACATTTGAGACTGCGCAGCAAGGAGAGGCGAGTTTCGCAGGAGTGGATCCATCTTATATTTACTCACGGCTTGGAAATCCAACTGTGAAATTATTTGAAGAACGTATGGCGGTGTTAGAAGGAGGAGAAGAGGCACTTGCCTTCGGATCTGGTATGGCAGCTATTTCAGCGACTTTAATCGGTTTTTTAAAGGCTGGAGATCATATTATTTGTTCAAATGGATTATACGGATGCACGTACGGTTTTTTAGAAGTGTTAGAAGAAAAATTTATGATTACGCATTCGTTTTGTGATATGGAGACAGAGGCTGATATTGAAAATAAAATTCGCCCAAATACAAAGCTTATTTTCGTTGAAACACCAATTAATCCGACAATGAAATTAATTGATTTAAAACAAGTGATTCGGGTTGCGAAGCGAAAAGGCTTACTTGTTATTGTTGATAATACATTTTGTTCACCTTATTTACAAAGACCGCTTGAGCTTGGCTGTGACGCTGTTGTGCATAGTGCGACAAAATATATTGGAGGCCATGGTGACGTTGTAGCGGGCGTAACAATTTGTAAAACGAAAGCATTAGCTGAAAAGATTCGCCCGATGCGAAAGGATATCGGCGGTATTATGGCGCCGTTTGATGCGTGGTTATTATTACGTGGGTTAAAGACGTTAGCAGTAAGAATGGATCGTCATTGTGATAATGCAGAAAAAATTGTATCGTTCCTAAGAAAACATGATGCGGTAGAAGGGGTTTGGTATCCAGAAGGGGAGTTAGCATCTCGTCAAATGAAACGCGGGGGCGGTGTTATTTCTTTTTCAGTAAAAGGCGGAAAAGAAGAGACGCAAGCGTTTATTAATGATCTTCACTTTATTACAATTGCGGTGAGTTTAGGAGATACAGAAACGTTAATTCAGCATCCAGCAACGATGACGCACGCTGCGATTCCGGCTGAACTAAGAAAAGAAATGGGCATTTTCGATAATTTAATACGCTTATCGGTCGGTCTAGAATCGTGGGAGGATATCGTTTCTGATTTAGAGCAGGCATTAAAGAAAATATCTACTGTTAATCAATAAAAAAAGAGTGAGCTATCGGTTTTGTACAGGACGTACTAAGTCGATAACTCGCTCTTTTCTTTTTACATATGTTTTAGGAGTGTCTCCACAAACTTTTCTAAATAGCGCTGATCTACTTCATCAAAACGATTTTTTTCAGGACTATCAATGTCAAGTACACCAATGACAGCTCCTTCTTTCACAATCGGTACAACGATTTCCGAATTAGAAGCACTATCGCAAGCGATGTGACCTGGGAATTGGTGAACGTCCGCTACAAGCTGAGTTGTTTTCGTTTCAGCTGCTACGCCGCAAACGCCTCGTCCAAATGGAATGCGTACGCAAGCAGGCATTCCTTGGAACGGTCCAAGGACAAGCTGATCTCCTTCTGTTACATAAAAGCCAACCCAATTAACGCGATCTAAAAATTGGTTTAATAATGCGGACGCATTTGATAAGTTTGCGACTACGTTTGATTCGCCAGTTAATAACGCATCCAGTTGTTTAATTACTGTCTCATATTGCTGCACGCGAGATCCTGCATAACTTTCTTTAGTAAACATGGAAACAGCTCCTTTTTTATCGAGATGTGTAAAATATTAGCAAAATACGATGTATTTCACATGACTTTGTCGATAGAAAATTAAAGGAATTTGTCTTAAAAGTCAAGAAATTTAAACTATAGCTGTTCATTGAGAGGAAGTGAGCGCATGAAGCAGACGAAACAAAAAGTAATTGATGCGGCAATATCGTTGTTTAATACAAAAGGTTATGATGGAACGTCGGTGCGAGACATTGCAAAGCGAGCGGATGTGAATGTAGCGAATATTTCATATTATTTTGCTGGGAAGCAAGGTTTATTAGAACAGCTTATTACTGATTTTTTAGAAGGGTATATTCATGTGATTGAAATTTCGTTTGAACAGAGAGAGTATTTGTCGGCTAAAGATGTGATGGTGCAAATGGTGCGTGGGATGTTACGATATCAATTTGAAAATAGAGAACTAACACGTTTCTTCTACCGAGAGCTTTCGCTTGATACGACATTAATTCGTGAAGTGATGACCGTTTATTTTTCTAAAGAAAGATATTATATAGAGCAAATTATTAGGCAAGGACAAATAAAACAAGAATTTCAGAAAGTATCATTTACAATGTTTATGACGCAATTAAAAGGCATGATAAATATGCCGTTTTTATATCCACAATATATATCAGAAGTACTGCATTCTTTCCCGTCTGAGACATTTTTCATAGAAATGTACACGAAAGAGATTGAGCAATGGATGGAACAAGCATTATGTAAAGCGAATATGTACCATGAATGGCCAAGAGCTGTTCATATGTGAAGAATCCCCACCTAACGAACTGAGGTGGGGAGTTTTATGTTTATTTTTCTTTGCCATAAATTGTTACATAATAGCGCGATAATTGTTAACGTTGCTCCAGCGATTTCAATTTTATCGACTGTATAACCTCGAAAGATAGAACCGATCAGTGCAAGAATAGGAACTAAATTCATAAATAATATGCCGTTAATAGATGAAATATAGCGATTTCCCATATTCCAGCAAAATACAGCGATAACTCCTGCGATAATCGACATATAAAAGAGCTCAAAACGAACGCTCACAACTTTACGCAGTGACGGCATAGTAACTATATTTGTGTACGTTAAGAAAGTAACAATAACGATGAGTGAAATGGAGCCAAATAAACAAGTTAATGTCGTGTACCTAAGTGGTGACCAGGATTGAAAACGAGCACCTCCGTTTGTATAAATGACCCAGCAAGTAACGCCGCATAGCATTAATATATTTGTCGATAAGTTACTTGCAGCTCCAAATAATAAGTGAATGCTTCCTTTTGAAATGACAAGCATAACACCGAATAATGCAACGAACATACAAAGAAACGTGTAGTTTTGTGGGCGACGATTTTTCGTTACCCATTGCAGTGATAAGGCGATCAGTGGCATAAGAGACTGAATCATAGCTGCATGAATTGCTCCGGAAGGTCCAGCAAGTTGTTGTCCGTAGAAAACGAGAAAACCATATCCTGCGAAACCGACTGTCCCGTAAAAGAACAGAGAAAGTGTTCTTTTTTCTAAGCGGAGTGAAGTCTTCCCTTCAGTAATTAATAGCAAAATAAGAAAAATAATAGCTGCTGATCCATAGCGAATCGTTGTGAAGAAGAACGGATCGATAAATTGCAGGGCATTTGCCATTACAGGAAACATAAATCCCCAGGCAGTTACGGCGAGTAAGCATAGAAAGGATCCGAGTAGCATTTGTTTTTTGTTCAAGAGTATCTTTCCCCTTTACATTTCGTTATAGTAAGTTGATGAAATAAGTATAAAGAGTAATTGTTTATAGGAGGAAATATCGATTTCTTATAACGGTTATAACTTTTTGTTAGAGGTGTGTACGATGGATTTGGAGGCAGTACGATCGTTTATCGAAGTGAAGCATACGCGAAGTTTATCAAAGGCAAGTAAGATTTTACATATATCTCAACCAGCGCTTAGTAAGCAAATTCAAAAGTTAGAAGCGGATTTAGAGGTTACTTTACTTAAGCGTTCTGCGCAAGGAGTGGAGTTAACGGAGGCAGGAGAGTTATTTATAAAAAGAATGCTACCGATTTTGGAACAAATAAATGAAGTGAAAACAGAAATGAGGGGGTATCAAGAGAACCGAAAGTTTTCAATTGGTATACTACCGAGTTTAGCAGAGCATTACATATTAAAATGTAAAGATGTATTAGGTGATGAGTTCGAAGTAGAGTGGCAAATTGGACATACGGAAGTATTAAGAGATTTATTTAAAGCGCGGGAGATTGACGCGATGTTCATTGATTCAGTAGTAGAAGGTGCTACGTATATAAAAGAAGTGCAACAAGAGAAAATTGTTTGTGCCGTTTCAAATAATCATCCGTATAAAGAGAAGAAAGTCATTCAAATAGAAGAGCTGCAAAATGAAAAATTAATTGTATATCCAGAAATATGCGATGTAAGGAAAATGATTATGAACATGTTTCATGAGATAGGTGTAAAGCCAACTATAGCTGTGGAAACATCTTACGCAGAACCGATGCTTACAATGGTAAAAGCTGGACTTGGTATCACGTTACTTCCAGAAAGGGCAGTAGAGCAGTCTGTAAGGCAGGGAAATGTACATGTAATTTCTGTTGAACCACCACTCATGCGGAAAATTTATTTCGTATCTCATACGAAAGATTGTTTGTTATTACAATCATTTGAGGATAGGTATTGAGGTAGGCGGAATATTGAGAAAGATTACAATCGCATTGAAAGAAACATGAAATTTTAAAAAAAACTAGGTCAAAAACAAGCCATTACATGGTATGATTAGTACATTGTTAGTTGTTAAATATAGGGGAATTCCCTTTTTATACATAATGCCTTCCATTTCATAAACGGAACGGACAAAAAAAGAGATATAACTAGGAGGCTTTTTTGCATGGATTCTATCCTGACGATCGTTATCATTGTAGTAAGCTCTATTCTAGTGCTGCTCATGATAGAGCTTGTGATAAGAAATCGTTCATATAAAGATATTGAAGCACTGGAGCAGTGGAAACAAGAGATAAAAGATAAACCTGTGGCAGATGAACTAAAACGGGTAAAAGATTTAAACATGACGGGTCAAACAGAAGAACTGTTTGGTAAATGGCGTGAAGAATGGGATGAAATTGTATCAACAACCCTTCCGAAAGCGGACAAAGATTTAGCGCAAGCGCGAAAATTCGCCTCGCAATTCTCCTTCCGAAAAGCAAAGCATGCGATGAACGAATCCATAAGTGGTTTAGATGACGCTGATAATCGTATTACAGGTGTTTTAAATGAATTACAGCAATTGTTAGAAAGCCATGAGAAAAATAGCTCGGAAATTGAAGGGTTACGTGATACATATCGTAGTATGAAAAAGAGTGTTCTTGCTCATAGACATATGTATGGAGCAGCAGAGCAGAAAATCGAAGAGATGCTAGACGCTGAATCTAATAAATTTAAAAGCTTTGAAGAAGCAACAGATAATGGTGACTACTTAAAAGCGAGAGAAATTGTTATTAGTTTAGAAGAAGGTTTAGCAAGTTTAGAAATCATTATTCACCAAATTCCAGATTTATTAGTAGAGTGTCAAGCGACGCTACCAGTTCAACTGGAAGATTTATTACAGGGTCATAATGATATGGTAAGACAAGGTTATGTATTAGAGTATTTGGAAATCCCTAAAGAAGTTCGTGATATGACGACACAACTAAACACATGTTTAATGGATATACAGGAGCTTCATATAACAGAAGCGGCTGAAAAAGTGGAAGACTTAAAAACTCGTTTAGATGGTTTCTATGATCAACTTGAGCAAGAGGTGCATGCGAGACATTATGTGGAGCAAAAAACACTTTCTGTTTATGAAGACTTAGAAGAAATACGTATCGAAACGATTGAAACGAAAACAGAAACACAACTTGTGAAACAAAGCTATCAATTGCAAGATAAGGATATTGAATCTCAAAAAGTAATTGAAAAGCAAATGCACATTTTAACGAAACGTTTTGAAATGCTACAATTACGCGTTGCTGAACAAGATATTGCCTTCTCTATTATTCGTGAGGAACTAGAAGAGGTTTATGAGCAATGTGAAACGTTAAAAGTACTTCATGCAGAATATAAAGAAATGCTGCAAACGATGCGTAAAGAAGAATTTGAAGCGCGTGAGAAGTTACAAGAAATGCGAAATACTATTTTCGAAACGAAACGCTTTATGCAAAAGTCGAATTTGCCAGGTCTTCCAGAGAGTATTATGGAAGATTTAAAAAGAGGGCAAATGGCAATGCGAGCTGTATATGAACAATTAGAAGTGAAGCCGTTAAATATGAACGCTGTAAATAGCAGTTTAGAAGAAGCATACACAACTGTGAACGGTGTAGCTGAAATGACAGAAGAGTTAATTGGACAAGCGTATTTAGTTGAAAAATTAATTCAATACGGTAACCGTTACCGCAGTCATGATGAGAGCCTTGCAGAAAGCTTAAATTATGCGGAGAAATTATTCCGTGAATATCAATACGATGCAGCTTTAGAACAAGCCGCTTCTGTACTAGAGCAACTTGAACCTGGTGTTGTTCAAAAAATAGCTGAATATGTAGACAATGAACAAACCCTTTCATAAAGGGTTTGTTTTTTTGTGTAATTTTGCAGGCGATGTTGCTATAATGAATAGCGGAATACAGCAAGGTTATTCGTTTCAAAATAAAGTGAAACTGTAATCAGTGGGGGGATCTCACTAATTATTATTATTCACTAATCGGGATAAAACGGAACCTTTGCGTAGTCTTAGCGTAATGACACGTATTTATGATATGATTATATGATGTGATAGCGCTGAAAGGGGAAGAACCATGATCTATTTTGATAATAGTGCGACGACGAAGCCATATCCAGAAGCCCTTCAATCGTACGTGACGGTTGCTGGGAAATATTTTGGTAATCCTTCTTCTATTCATTCGCTTGGAGGAGAGGCAGAGCGTCTATTAACACAATCAAGAACGATTGCAGCGCAGCTTCTTCACGTTAAACCTTCTGAAATTATTTTCACATCAGGTGGAACGGAAGGAAACAACCTTGCGATTAAAGGGATAGCAATGAGGAATCGTTCGCGCGGCAAACATATCATTACAACAAATATTGAACACGCGTCTGTGTTTGAGGCATATAAGCAATTAGAAGAACTCGGATTTGATGTAACATATTTACCGGTTAACGAGCACGGTGTTGTATCGGTAGAGGATGTAAAACGAGCAATTCGTGAAGATACGATTCTTGTATCAATTATTCATGTGAACAACGAAACTGGAGCAATTCAGCCCGTTGCTGAAATTGGAACGTTATTATCGAATCATCCGAAAATAAGATTCCATGTAGATCATGTACAAGGGATAGGAAAAGTACCGCTTGATTTATATGCTTCTCATATTGATCTTTGCTCAATATCTGGACATAAATTCCACAGTGTAAAAGGAACGGGTCTTCTTTATATACGTGATGGCGTAAGATTAGATCCGATTTTATCAGGTGGTCAACAAGAGCTTAAGTATCGCTCTGGTACAGAGAATTTACCTGGCATTGTAGCGATGGTGAAAGCACTTCGCATGACAATGGAACAAGTGAAAGAGAAGGTAGCTCATTTGCAAGGTTTACAAGCGGAGCTTGTCAGCTTCTTTAAAGGGATGGAAGATGTGACGATTAATACATCGCTTGCATATGCAGCACCGCATATTTTAAATGTATCATTTGTTGGTTTAAAACCAGAAGTAGTCGTTCATGCTTTAGAAGAACACGGTGTATATGTGTCAACGAAATCAGCTTGTTCTTCAAAAGCAAATGAAGTAAGCAGAGTGTTAGTGTCGATGGGAGTGCCGCATGCAGCAGCTGCAAGCGCTATTCGTATTAGTTTGGCACCAGACAACACGATGGAAGAAGTAAAACAATTTGAAGGTATTGTAAAAGAGACAATGCCAAAATTATATGAAGTGATGAGGTAAAGAAATATGATGACATATGAATATATTTTAGTGCGTTACGGAGAAATGACGACAAAAGGTAAGAACCGTTCTAAATTTGTAAGCACATTAAAAGATAACGTGAAGTTCAAACTGAAAAAGTTCCCAAATATTAAAATTGATGCAACGCATGACCGTATGTACATCCAGTTAAACGGTGAAGATCATGAGGCAATCTCTGAAAGATTGAAAGACGTATTTGGTATTCATAAGTTTAACTTAGCGATGAAAGTACCATCAGAATTAGAAGACATTAAAAAAGGTGCATTAGCAGCTTTCTTACAAGTAAAAGATGATGTGAAAACATTTAAAATTACAGTGCACCGTTCTGATAAGCGCTTCCCAATGAAGACGATGGAGTTACTTCCAGAAATCGGTGGGCACATTTTAGAAAATACAGAGGATATCACAGTAGATGTTCATAATCCAGATGTGAATGTACGTATAGAAATTCGCAGTGGTTACAGTTATATTATGTGTGGTGAGCACATGGGAGCTGGCGGTTTACCAGTTGGCGTTGGTGGAAAAGTAATGGTACTTCTTTCTGGTGGTATTGATAGCCCGGTAGCAGCGTACTTAACGATGAAACGCGGCGTATCTGTGGAAGCAGTTCACTTCCATAGCCCACCTTTCACAAGTGAGCGTGCAAAACAAAAAGTAATTGATTTAGCACAAGGGTTAACGAAATACTGTAAACGTGTAACGCTGCACCTTGTTCCGTTTACAGAAGTGCAAAAAACGATTAATAAAGAAATCCCATCTAGCTATTCAATGACGGTTATGCGCCGTATGATGATGCGTATTACAGAGCAGATTGCTGAGGAGCGTAATGCACTTGCAATTACGACTGGTGAAAGTCTTGGACAAGTAGCAAGCCAAACATTAGATAGTATGCATACGATTAACGAAGTAACAAACTACCCAGTTATTCGTCCGCTTATTACGATGGATAAATTAGAAATTATTAAAATTGCTGAAGAAATCGGCACGTATGATATTTCAATTCGTCCATACGAAGATTGCTGTACAGTATTCACACCAGCTAGCCCGGCGACGAAGCCGAAGCGTGAAAAAGCAAATCGATTTGAAGCGAAATACGATTTCACACCGTTAATCGAAGAAGCTGTAGCGAACAAAGAAACAATGGTATTACAAACAGTTGAAGTAGTGGCGGAAGAAGAAAAATTCGAAGAACTTTTCTAAAACCATAAATTACCATATCTAAAATGTGTATGAAGTCATGTTATTTATCACACTCTATACTCACAAGGAGGTGATATAACATGGCACGTAGCACAAATAAATTAGCGGTTCCTGGTGCTGAATCAGCATTAGACCAAATGAAATACGAAATCGCTCAAGAGTTTGGTGTTCAACTTGGAGCGGATGCAACATCTCGCGCTAACGGTTCTGTTGGTGGCGAAATTACAAAACGTCTAGTTTCACTAGCTGAGCAACAATTAGGCGGTTACCAAAAATAATCCCATATACGATGGCTTAGAAAGAGCGGGTTTTCCCGCTCTTTCTTTTTGTTGTTCATATTAGTATAAATTTATTTCGACAAAAGCATAAAAAAATTGTCAAAAGAAGAGGGTTCAAAATTTACTGAAAATTCTTTATTATATAAGGGAGGCATAAAGAAAAAGGAGGATGTTTATGAAGAGAGAGGAATTGTTGGCACCACCATCTTATAATTTAGTTTCAGAAATAGAGAAATATACAGATGATAAAGAGAAGCTTGCTTTAATTTGGCAAGATGATAAAGGGAATAGACGAGAAGTTACATATTTTGAATTAATGCAAGGTGCGAACAAAATTGGAAACGCTTTTATAAAAAGTGGCTTACAAAAAGGGGACAAGCTCCTTATTATGATGCCACGTTTAATTGAAGCTTACATGACGTATATCGCTGCGATTAAAGCGGGATTTGTCGTAATTCCGAGTTCGGAAATGTTGCGTAAAAAAGATATCGAATACCGCATTGAACACGGAGAAGTAAAAGCCATAGTAAGCTATGAGCCGTACATTGGACAGTTTGATGATATAGAAGCAATGGAATCTCTTCAAAAATTCGTCCTGAGCGAGCAGTCAGTAGACGGATGGATCAATTTAAAAACAGCATTAGAAACAGAAAGTGACATGTTAGAAATGGCGAAAACAGATAAAGAAGATATGGTCTTTTTATCTTACACGTCAGGGACGACAGGAAACCCGAAAGGTGTCGTTCATACGCACGCGTGGGCATACGCTCATTTACGTACAAGCGCCCCAAATTGGCTCGGAATTGAAGAGAATGATGTTGTATGGGCAACGGCTAGTCCAGGGTGGCAAAAGTGGATTTGGAGCCCGTTTTTAGCAACTCTCGGTTCAGGGGCAACAGGATTTGTGTACAACGGTAAGTTTGAACCGAAAACGTATTTAAATTTATTAGACGATAATAAGGTGAATGTGCTTTGTTGTACACCGACTGAGTATAGATTAATGGCAAAGGTAGAAGATTTAAGCCAGTACAATTTAGAGGCATTACATAGCGCTGTATCCGCAGGTGAGCCGTTAAATAGAGAAGTCATTGGAACGTTCCAAAAGCACTTTCATATTACAGTAAGAGACGGCTATGGGCAAACGGAAAATACACTACTTGTTGGTGTAATGAAAGGGATGGATATTAGACCAGGATCAATGGGGAAACCAACGCCAGGTAACCACGTCGATATCGTAAATGAGGAAGGTATTCCAGTTAAAGTAGGCGAAGTTGGTGATATTGCAGTTCACATTGAAACGCCAGCACTCTTTAAACAATATTATAAAGACGATGAGCGTACAGCGATGCAATTCCGCGGTGATTATTATATTACAGGTGATAAAGCGAAGAAAGATGAAGACGGTTACTTCTGGTTTGAAGGGCGCGGTGATGATATCATTATTAGCTCTGGTTATACAATCGGGCCGTTTGAAGTAGAGGATGCGCTTGTAAAACATCCTTACGTAAGAGAATGTGCGGTTGTCGCAAGTCCTGATGAAATTCGCGGAAGTGTCGTGAAGGCATTTATCGTATTAAGAGAGAATATAGAAAAGAACGAAGAAACGTTAATTCCAACACTCCAACAACACGTCAAAGAACTCACTGCACCATATAAATACCCTCGCAAAATTGAATTTGTAGATGAACTACCAAAAACGATTTCTGGAAAAATTCGCCGTATTGAACTTAGAAAACAAGAGATGGAGATTCCGTCAAAATAATTTTGCAAACAGTGAAGTAAATAGTTGAATGAAATGCAAAACAATGATAATATGAAAACGAACACAAGTTCGATTTTAAAAACTTAAAAAAGAGGTGTCCGTATGATTTTAGGTATTAATCCGTACTTAGTTTTAGATGGTAGTGGGCAAGAAGCTGTACAGTTTTATAAAGAGGCTTTAGATGCAAAAGTAGAAGTCATGCAAACTTTTGGTGACATGCCTGAAAATCCAGAATACCCGATTCCAGCTGAAGCGAAAGAGCGCGTTTTACACGCTACTTTAAAAGTTGGTAATACGGATCTTATGATTTCTGATACATTCCCAGGTCAAGGGCATGCAATCGGATCTCAAGTAACAATCGCAATTCAAATTAGTAATGCAGAAAAAGCAAAAGAAGTATTCGATAAGTTACAAGAAGGTGGAGAAGTTATCATGCCACTTCAAGAAACATTCTGGAGCCCAGCATACGGACAAGTAAAAGATAAATTTAATATTGAATGGCAAGTTACAACGTCTACTACTGAACAAAAGTAATTTTTAGAAAAGCACCATGTTTTGAAATGGTGCTTTTTTTTATACAATAAAAAATAAAGGAGATGGGATATATGGGAGAAATTTGGTATGGCGGCACCATTTACACAATGAGAGAAGAAAATGAAAAAGTGGACGCTGTTTACGTTGAAAACGGTACGATCATTGATGTTGGAAGTAAAGAAGAGTTAGAAAACCAATATGCCGCGGTTACATTGCACGATTTAAAAGGCAAAACAATGATCCCAGGTCTCGTTGATAGTCATATGCATCTTATTGGGCATGGAGAGAGATTACTCCGTCTAGATTTATCAAATTGTACATCTTAT
This sequence comes from Bacillus sp. ok061, assembly GCF_900108285.1. Lineage (NCBI taxonomy): Bacteria > Bacillati > Bacillota > Bacilli > Caryophanales > Bacillaceae > Bacillus > Bacillus sp. ok061. The sequence goes on from NZ_FNUW01000001.1 coordinate 260,944, forward strand.
GGTGAAGTGCTTACTCTTGTTCAGAAGCGAGTGGAAGAAGCTCCAAAGGGCTCTTGGATTATTGGAGAAGGATGGAATGAAAATAACTTTACAGATACGAAAGATGTTCTTGCGCGTGATTTAGATGAAATTTCGAAAGAACATCCCATTTTATTAAAGCGAGTTTGTCGTCACGTTACATGGGTGAATTCATACATACTGCAAGAAGCGAATATAACAGAAGCGACAGAAGATCCAAAAGGCGGGAAAATTGGTAGGGATTCATCAAATAAGTTAACAGGGCTTTTATATGAACAAGGGCAAGAATTAATTAAACATGTTCAGCCAGAAATTGATGAAGCTTATTTACAAAGAGCTCTGCAAACAGCGATTAAAGATTGCTGGAAATACGGACTTGTTGGCGGGCATACGGAAGATTTAAATTATTATGGTGGTTTTAGAAAAACATATAATGCGTTTTCTCACGTTATAAAAGAAATGCCATTTAAAGCCCATTTGCTCGTTCACCATGAAGTAGCACATGAACGAAAAGAATATGAAAATGAACATTATATTGAATTTGGGGCAATGAAAATTTTTTCTGACGGTTCTTTTGGCGGAAGAACAGCATTATTAAGTGAACCGTATGAAGATGCGAAGGAAACGAATGGGGTTGCAATTTTCTCAAGTGAAGAACTTGCAGAATTAGTGAAGAAAGCACGAGACTTACATATGCCAGTTGCGATTCATACTATCGGTGACTTATCGCTTGAATATGTCATTGATGCACTCGAATTATATCCACCAGCAGAAGGGTTACGTGACCGTATTATTCATTGTCAGCTTGCTCGTGAAGAGTTGATTGAAAGAATGAAAAACTTGTCGGCTATTATCGATATACAGCCAGTCTTTCTTTCCTCAGATTTCCCGTCAGTCATTGAAAAACTAGGCGAGCGTCGTCTTCGTTATGCGTACGCTTGGAAGACGTTACTGGAAGCAGGATTACGCTGCAACGGTGGGTCTGACGCACCAATTGAACAAGTGAATCCGTTTTTAGGCATATATAGCGCTGTTACACGCAGAAGTTTTATTGACGATGTATGCTATATGCCTGAGGAAAGATTAACGGTATATGAGGCTGTTTCTCTATTTACAACAGGAAGTGCCTATGCAATCGGAAAAGAAGCGAAGCGAGGGCAAATTACAAAAGGATATGAAGCAGACTTTACGATATTAGACCGTAATATTTTTGAAATTGAGGCAGAAGAAATGAAAGAAGTACAAGCAGAAATGACCGTAATAGATGGCCAAGTTGTCTATAGAAAAGGTATGTAAAAATATATGAGCGATTATTGAAATATATCGACTTACCGACAAAAATAGCAACTAATAGTTAGAGAAATAAATAACCGCAGAATTATGGGATGCCATAATTCTGCGGTTATTTTAATTCTATAAAAACGTTCTTTGTACTTTTTCCCAGAAAGAGTTGTTTTTTAATTTAACTGTTTTAATTTGTTTATAGCTTAAGCGTACAACAGCTTTTTCCACTTGTTTAATGCTAAGCGCTTCGTTATCCATGCCGATAACAGGATAATCGTTACCGTCTGGTCGTAGTTTTAAAGTTAATGTACGTTCGTGATTTAAAATGAACGGTGAACCGAGCGTACGGTAAGTGTTGTTATTTAATGATGCTAGTTCGCTTACTTGGAAACATGGGATAAGCGGGTCAACAACTGCACCATGCAATGATTTATTGTAAGCTGTACTTCCAGTTGGGGTAGAAACAACTAAACCATCCCCTCTAAATGTTTCGAAGTATAAATCATCAACGTAAACATCTACAACGAATGTTTTAATAATGCTAGAACGTAATGAGAACTCATTTAAACAATAGAAAGATGTACCATGATCTACATCTACCTGAATTGTTGGATATTTGCGCACTTCAATTTCATTTTTTGTAATTTCTTGAAGGGCTGTATCAATGTGATCAATGTGAAAATCGCAGTAGAACGAAGTTTCATCTTTCGTAGAAATCCCTGCGTATAAGCAATCTTCTCTAAAACCAGTTTTACGAACGGCTTGTAAGAAGGTTGCATCATCTCCAACACTGACGATAGCGTTTGCATTTTTTGAATGATCTAATATGGTAAATCCATTCTCTTCTAAAATACTATAGATTGGTTTCATTTTTTCAACGAACGTTGCCTTGTCATCACCATAAAAGAAAAATAAATTGCGACGATCTGCCATTATGTATCCCTCCACTGCAGTTGAATTTTCTGTTTTTCGTGCTACATATCATTAGAGTCCGTTCCCTGATGATATGTTCAAATAATATATTTCGATACAAATTGTCAAAATACCTTTTTATTTTTAGAAAAATTTTTATATTCAATCTTATAAAACTCTGTTTAACGATGAATAAACTTGTCGATAATGGGTACGGAGTGAAAGGATGATACGTATGAAGTGGCTCGTAATTGGAATAATAATTCTTCTCCTTTTTATTTTGCTTATACTATTGTCGAAAATATCGCTTAAGGTGACATTTTTATATTCAGAAATGGAAAAGCAATGTTTATTTCAAGTGAAAATATGGATGATTCGATATACATTTGATGTGTTGGAAAGAATTGAAAAACAGCAGAAAAAGACAGGACAGAAAATCGAAAAAGCTGAAGAGGACGGCGGACTAGATAATAAAATTATGGCGCAACTTGACAGTATTGGGGAACTGATAAAAAGGCTTCAAAAAGTTCATACTATCGTTAAAGATTTTCTCAAACGAGTGAAAATCAATGGTTGGAGATGGCATACGCAAATTGGAGCAGGCGACGCAGCTAGTACTGGAATTGTCACTGGATATGCATGGGGGACAAAAGGAATGGCTGCTGGAGTTGTCGGACAATATATGCATATTGTCGATGTACCAGAATTTGAAATTACTCCTGTTTTTCAAGGGAAGGGATTTGCATCGAGATGCGAGTTAACAGCATCTTTTCGTATATTTCGTGCTATAAAAACGGGTATCAAATTACTCACGTTTATGAGAAGACAAAGATCTGGTACGAATGAAAAATCAGTTCAAGCATAGGGGGGATATAAAGTGGACCATCCAATTCAAGGTTTAATGACAACCGCAATGCAGCATTTAAAACAAATGACTGATGTAAATACAATTGTTGGTGATCCGATTAAAGCGGCAGATGGAAGTGTAATTCTTACCGTTTCGAAAGTTAGTTTCGGATTCGCCGCTGGTGGAAGTGAATTTGGTAAAGTAGAACATTCAGGCCGTCATCCATTTGGCGGGGGAAGTGGTGGAGGAGTTTCTATTAATCCTGTTGCTTTTCTTGTAATAAATGGAGATGGTGTGAAAGTATTACATTTAGATAAGCAAACGCATGTCATCGATAAAATAATTGAATTAGCGCCACAAGCTGTTGATAAAGTGAAAGAAATGATGGATAAACGAAAAGAAGATGATCCTGAATTTCAAATTTAACGAATAAAGAAGCTAATCAATAGGTTAGCTTCTTTTATTTTTTTGTAAATAAAGCGATTTTATTTGCATTATCGATAGGGACAAACTATCATTTACATTGTACATATTTTGTTTAAATAAGGGAGGATTTTCAAGTGGCAAACGTAACTTTTAAAGGTAATCCAATGACTTTAGTTGGAACAGAAGTTAAAGTTGGCGATCAAGCGCCAAACTTCCAAGTATTAGCAAACGACTTATCTCCAGTAAGTTTAGAAACATACAAAGGCGAAGTAAAATTAATTAGTGTTGTACCTTCAATCGACACGGGTGTGTGTGATGCACAAACACGTCGTTTTAACCAAGATGCAGCAGGTATTGAAAACGCGAAAGTATTAACAATTAGCGCTGATTTACCATTCGCTCAAAAACGCTGGTGTGCAGCAAACGGTTTAGAAAATGTTGTTACACTTTCTGACCACCGTGACCTTTCATTCGGTGAAGCTTACGGCTTAGTAATGAAAGAACTTCGTTTACTTGCTCGTGCAGTATTCGTAGTAGATAGCAATGACAAAGTAGTTTACGTAGAATACGTAGGCGAAGGTACAAGCCATCCAAACTATGAAGCAGCATTAGAAGCAGCTAAATCTGCAAAGTAATGTGAAGGAAATGACCTCTTATAAAGAGGTCGTTTTTTCTCATATATCGCTGCGTAACGGTGCCGATATATGAGAAAAAACGTTATATCATATATAACTTGAGAGGGAGCTCTTTACAGGAGGTCGCTTTTTCTTTTTGGAAAAAATCACTTTGTGGTATGATATGAGTTATGTGTAAAAGAGAGAAGGAGGAATGTACGTGAGTCAGACAGTAGAAACATTATTTTCTATTTTTGATTCTTCTGCGGTAGTTTTACGTAAAGAATTAGATGTGACATATTTGGAGGCGCTTGTAGAAACAGGTGATAACTTGTTTGAGGGAGCGATTTTACAAGAGGAATTATCCGAATCAGCAATTGAAAGGCTGAATCGTGAATATAGTACGTTTAATGAAGAAACATATAAAGGTGAAGAAATTCGTAAAGCATTTCAGTTAGCCATCTTAAAAGGAATGAAAGAAGGCGTACAAGCCAATCATGAAATGACGCCTGATGCAGTTGGAATGTTCATGAGTTACTTATTCCATAAATTTATGCAAGGTCAAAACGAAATTACAGTTTTAGATCCTGCAATTGGAACAGGAAATTTAATGACTACAGTGTTTAATAGCGCCAAAGAAGGACTAACAATGAGTGGATTTGGTGTAGAAGTGGATGAAGTGCTAATTAAACTTGCTTTAGTAAATGCAAATTTACAAAAGCATGCAATCGAATTCTTCCATCAAGATGGACTAGCACCACTTTATATCGATCCAGTTGATGCAGTCGTTTCAGATTTACCGATTGGTTACTATCCAAACGAAATCGGTGCAAGTGAATATAAATTAAAAGCAGATGAAGGAATGTCGTATGCTCATCACTTATTTATTGAACAAAGTGTGAAACATACGAAAGAGGGCGGGTACTTATTCTTCTTAGTACCAAACTTCATTTTTGAAAGTGACCAAGCACCAAAATTACATGCATTTATTAAAGAAACATGCTTTATTCAAGGGTTATTACAGCTTCCTGTTTCCATGTTTAAAAACGAGAAAAATGCAAAAAGTATATTTGTTCTCCAAAAGAAAGGCTCTAATGTAACAATGCCAAAACAGGCGTTATTAGTGGAGTTGCCTAAATTCTCTAACATGAAGGCGATGGAGAACATTATGGATCAATTAAATACTTGGTTTGCAACACATAAATAAAGTTGGGTATATGTAACAGAGTTAGTGATTCATGTAGTACAGTTTTATATAATATGTCATATTTTTAAATATATACTAGATTTAACTGAATTTTTTTGAAATCTGTAATATATATTTTTTCTTGGTGTTACAATTTTTTCACTTGAAATATATGTCGGACGATGTTTAAATTAAAATCGTGAGTATAAAATTTGCTAATGATGAAACGTTTTCATATTTAGTAAATTTGATTAGATAAAATCGAGCGGTTTGTGGAAACATCCACACAACTACCAAGAGAAAAAGGGGCGAAAGACTAGATGTCAAAAATCATCGCGATTAACGCAGGAAGCTCTTCCTTAAAATTCCAATTATTTGAAATGCCAAGTGAAACAGTATTAACAAAAGGTTTAGTAGAACGTATCGGTTTAGAAGATAGTATCTTCACTATTACTGTAGATGGCGAAAAACAAAAAGAAATTACAAACATTCCAGATCACGCAGTAGCAGTTAATATGCTTCTAAAAAAATTAACTGAAAACGGAATCGTTAAGTCTCTAGATGAGATTGGCGGTATCGGTCACCGTGTTGTTCACGGCGGCGAAAAATTTGCTGACTCTGTTCTAATTACTGATGAAGTATTAGCTGATATCGAAGAATTAAGCGATTTAGCACCACTTCACAACCCAGCAAACATTGTTGGTATTAAAGCATTCCAAGAAGTATTACCAAACGTACCAGCAGTAGCAGTATTCGATACAGCATTCCACCAAACAATGCCGGAATCTGCATTCCTATACAGCTTGCCATATGAGTACTATGAGAAATTTGGCATCCGTAAATACGGTTTCCACGGAACTTCTCATAAATACGTAACTGAGCGTGCGGCTGAATTACTAGGTCGTCCACTTGAAAGCTTAAGCTTACTTTCTTGTCACTTAGGTAACGGTGCAAGTATCGCAGCAGTAGAAGGCGGTAAATCTATCGATACTTCTATGGGCTTCACTCCACTTGCTGGTGTAACAATGGGTACACGTTCTGGTAACCTTGACCCTGCGTTAATTCCATACATCATGGAAAAAACAGGCCAAACAGTAGAAGAAGTAGTTAACGTATTAAACAAGAAGAGTGGTATGTTAGGTCTTACTGGTTACTCTAGTGACCTACGTGACATCATTGCGAAAGAAGAAGAAGGCGACCACCGTGCGAAAGTAGCACTTGATGTATTCGTAAGCCGTATCCACAAATACATCGGTTCTTACACAGCTCGTATGAAAGGTGTCGACGCAATCATCTTTACAGCTGGTGTAGGTGAAAACAGTGCGATTATTCGTGAGCGCGTATTAGAAGGCCTTGAGTACATGGGCGTATACTTCGATGTAAAACGTAATAACGTATTCGGTGAAGAAGCATTCATCAGCTTCCCACACTCTCCAGTAAAAATTATCGTAATTCCAACTGACGAAGAAGTTATGATCGCTCGTGACGTACTACGTCTTGGAGATATTGGTTAATATATAAAAAGAAAGACGAGATCCTATAGGATTTCGTCTTTTTTCTTTTGGATGTATTTTAAAATTCCATCCGGATATAATATTTTTTCTTTCTGAATGAATGCCTTAATAGGAATCCATTTCGCATACGTTACTGCTTGCTCATCTTGTATATTTAATATTTCCATTTCATATAGTGAGGTGTCTAATAAACGCAAAGAATATAGTTGAATGATTTCATGACCAATGCCCCCATCTAGATGAAAGACATTTTCTAAGCAACCTAAATAATTGGTGATTTCTATCTCCGTATGAAGCTCTTCTTTAAACTCCCGAATAACAGTATGTGCTGATTTTTCACCAAGTTCAATGGAACCGCCAAGAGGACGATAATATGTTTCGCCTTCTGTATAATATTCTTGTACGAGAAGGCGATCTTGATGTACAGCAAGACCGAAAGCTTTTGCACGTGGATACATAATAGAATCACTCCTTATTTGTTTTGTATAAGGACGATTATAATATATGGTGTGATAAAAGTATCGTGTATTTAAGTGTGCGGTCTAACTGTAATTCCATCAAATAAGTCTTTCCAAAATGCTTCATTGTATTGGTATACATCCATAATAGGACATTTCATAACGCAAGTATGTTGTAATCCCCAATCTTCTTGAGTGATAGTTGGTATATCGGCAGGAATTAGTAACAGGACAGAGAATGTATGTGTAATTATTTGAGATAAAATTTGTTCTAGGGAACATGATTCTTCGTATGTTCCTCCAGTTCGAATAAATAATATGGATTCTGCCGTTTCAATTGTAGTTAGAAAACGATTAGTTCCATGTTCGTAGTTTAACTTAATTTCTGTATAAGAAGGCCAAGTAGTTGGTGTGTTTACATCTGTTTTAAAGTCATGACAGGAGTCAATTTCATAAAGGTTGTCCCTTCATCTTAATTTTGCATCATCATCCCAAAATGAGATGAAGGATAAATTTTCTTAATTTAAAAAGCGGTCAAATCGATTTTGGAATAATAAATTTACTTTCGCTAATGAAGGACTTAGCATAAAATCAATAACACCAAAAAATGGTGATAATTCTAATTGATATAATGCCCAAGTAGGCCAGCAGTTTTTTCCTAAGCTGAATTCTGCGTTATAATTTTGTTTTAGATTGGATAGATTCATGTGAAGCATCTCATCCTTTTTGCTATTATTTTATGTCACTCATAAAGGGTATATAAAAAGAGATATACAAGCATATTTGTAAAGAATAAGCAGAAATATGTTACAATAGAAAAAAATCGAACGAGGTGGTTGTTACGATGCGATCGAAGCGAGAACAAGCCATTTTAGACAATATAAAAGAATGGGAAGCGCAATTAGTTGAGCAAGAAGCGACCGATTTTCAAAAAGTGTTTGATAAATGGTTACATACTACAGTTGCGAAATTACCTGAGAAAAAGCGAAAAGAATTCTTCACGAAAGCAGATGGATGGCTCTTTCATTTGCATGCATTTATTCAAAGTTCACAAGCACAGTTAGATGCACGTAATCGGATTTTAGGAACATCGAGATTATTTGATGAATCGATTGAACAGCTTGAAGATTTGAAAGCATTATCTATTGATCAGTTAACATACATAGCAGAGCAGCAAACAGCACGTCATCGTCTATATTCGTTTGTGCAAGGCGGGGCGACAGGTGCTGGAGGTTTATTATTATTAACGGCAGATTTTCCGGTTATGATCGCGTTAAATGTGAAGGCAGTCCAACTTATTGCAACATCATTTGGGCATGATGTGAACAAGCCTTATGAAATGATGCTTGCGTTAAAGGTGTTTCATGCGTCATTACTACCAGGAAGACTTCAGCAATACGCATGGTACAATTTATTGCAAGAGCTGGAGCAAGAAGATTCGTTCTTTTATGAAGGAGACGAAGCAGTGCTACAAACAGCTTCTACTGAAGTTGTGTTAAAACAAATTTTGAAAACATTTTCGATTTATGCTCTTCGTCGTAAATTATTCCAAGGTATTCCGGTAATTGGAATGGCAATTGGATCTACAGTGAACTATCGTTTAACAAGAAACGTTACTGAATTTGCAAATAGATTTTATCAAGTGCGCCATATAGTCGAGAGAGAAAAAAGAGCATAAAAAAAGCGAGAGGCCGAAGCCTTTCGCTTTTTTAATTTGTTGCATGTTTTTTGGACATTGGAACAGATACTGGCTGCTTTTCTGCTGTTTTTTCTGTTTTTGGATAATAAATTAAATCCAATGTTTTTGCCTGTACGGCAATCGAAAGAATAGTAAAAGCAATTTCTGTCCAATTTAAATAATATAATGAAAGCGCAAGAACAATCGCGTCAAAGACGAAGAAAATTTGCCCAATTGTAAAACGAGTTCGTTTACTTAATACAATTGTTAAAATATCGTCTCCACCGGTTGCACCGCCAAATCGCAATATAAAACCGAGTCCAATACCAGCTAACGCACCGCCAACTATTGCAGCTATAAATAAATTATTTGATAAATCTACCGTAAATGGAGAATAATTTTCCATTAAGGAATAAAATAATCCGAATGAAATAGAACCTAAGAATGAATAGCCAACCATTTTTCTACCCAAAAATGAAGCACACAGTAAAATAATTGGGATATCCATTAATACAGTTGAAATAGATGGTGAAATATCATAAAAGTTTTGAATGAATAGTGCAATTCCTACAAAGCCACCTTCTGTTAAGTGGTTTTGGAAGTGAATGTGATATAGCGCTGCTGCTAAAATAAATGAACCGATTAAAACCATAAAAATTTCTTTAATAATTTGCCGACTTTGGATGTTCCTCATCGTTATTCCTTCTTTCCGTAGTTAGTAGTCCTTTTTGTGTTGTAAACTAACTACGCTATATGTCGCTGAAGAAATAACGAATAATCCTCTCGTCCATCAATTCTCCCTACCTTCGTTTTAGTTTAAGTCTTAAAACGACTAAACAAAACGTGGAGTAGGATTCGTCATTTAGCAATCCTGCTCTTCTTTGTTTTGTTTAGTTAGTAACAATTAAGTCCTAAACAAAACGCTATGTGTAAGAAGAGTCTTTTTTTTGCCAAATTATCCTTCGGGCAATCATAATTTCCCCACTCTCGTATTTTTTTCGCTAGACTAAAGTATCTGAGCTGAAAAATACGCTACGTGTATGATTCGTCAATACGATGCCACATGCTCCTTCGAGCGATCATGATATCAAAATCCCTTCCTTCAAGATTTATACTATTATATCATACTTTTAAAAAATGTATGCGGATGGAAACCGACAATAAACGGAGGGAATCTACAAAAAATGTTATGTTTAAATATTTTTGTAGCAAAGCCTAAGTTATTTCAGAGGATTGGACAGTTTGTAACGGTTTGTCCAATAAGTAAGAAAAAAAGGGTTTTATTCCGTTGTGTTCTTTTCATCACTTTTATCTTTAAAAAACGCATCCCAACTAATTACACTTAAAAAAGTTAAAGCGATAATAACGAAAGCACGCATAAGCTTTAGACCTCCTTTTGTACATAGTATATGAATCATTCGATTCGAAATGTGTCATTTTTTTACAAGTCTTAACTATTATGAGAGTATATTAATATAGATAGATGAAGGGGAGAGTAAAGATATGCTAAAAGACATGTTTAAAAGAAAAAAATTAATATGCGTTTCATGTCAGAAAAAAATTCAATATGAAGAAGAACTTGTTGCTTTTGTAAAGTTGCCGAAAGAAAGAAGTATATTAGTTGGTCCATTTGATGTGTGTTTGGCGAAAACAGCACAAGAGATATATTGTAAATCATGTTACGACAAAAAAGCATGACCCAAAGTAATTGAGGGGCATGCTTTTTTCATTGGTGTGCTTTCCCCTCAGATACATTTTGAGTGAGTCGATACCAAAGCCAAAGGTCATTAATGATGGAAGCAAGATCGGCAATTTCTGAATTTAGTTTACAAGAAACTTCGAAGTCTTCTTCGTTATTTAAATGATGTTGTTTTGTATTAATATAGTGCTCAAGTTCTTTTATACGATCAGGAATTTTCCCGCGAATTTGTTCCCATTTTAGTAAAATAGCATGCTGCATTTTTTCGGGGATATCTTCCCAATCTTCTTGTAAATGTGGAATTTCAATTCCTAGATGATTATCGTATAAGAAATACTTTTCCATAAGTTCACCCCCGTTTTCCTGCTTATATTGTACAGAAAAACAGAAAGAAGTTCGACGAAATTGTTTGAAAAAATTTGAAAATGACTCTTGATACATTTTGTAAAAGGTGTTAAAGTATGAATTATTATAAAAGAAAATGAATATTTATTCTTTAGGGGGATGCAAAATGGAGAAGAAAAAAGTTGTATTAGCATATTCCGGAGGTCTTGATACTTCCGTTGCAATTAAATGGTTACAAGAGAAGAATTATGATGTTATCGCACTTTGTTTAGATTTAGGGGAAGGAAAAGACTTAGGGTTTGTGAAAGAAAAGGCACTTTCAGTTGGTGCAATTAAATCATATATGGTGGATGTCCAAGAAGAATTTGCGAATGAATATGCATTGATGGCGATGCAAGCACACACATTATACGAAGGGAAATACCCTCTTGTCTCTGCATTATCTCGTCCGCTTATTGCGAAGAAATTAGTAGAAATCGCAGAACAAGAAGGTGCAACTGCAGTTGCACATGGATGTACAGGAAAGGGAAATGACCAAGTTCGTTTTGAAGTTTCTATCCAAGCATTAAATCCTTACTTAGAAGTAATTGCGCCTGTACGTGAATGGAAGTGGTCACGTGAAGAAGAAATTGCATATGCAAAAGAAAACGATGTACCAATTCCGATTCATTTAGATAGCCCGTTTTCAATCGATCAAAACTTATGGGGACGCAGCAACGAATGTGGAATTTTAGAAGATCCATGGGCAGCACCACCAGAAGAGGCATATGAAATGACATTAGCATTAGAAGATACACCGAATAAGCCAGAGTTTGTAGAAATCGGATTTGAAGCAGGTGTACCGACGACTTTGAATGGTACTGCATATTCACTTGCAGAATTAATTAAAACGTTAAATGCACTTGCTGGAAAACATGGCGTTGGACGTATCGATCACGTAGAAAATCGTCTTGTCGGTATTAAATCTCGTGAAGTATACGAATGCCCAGCAGCAATGACGTTAATCACTGCGCATAAAGAGTTGGAAGATTTAACACACGTAAAAGAAGTAGCGCATTTTAAACCAGTGATTGAACAGAAAATAACAGAACTTATTTATAACGGTTTATGGTTCTCTCCTTTAAAACAAGCGCTTCATGCATTTTTACAAGAAACGCAAAAGAATGTAACAGGTACAGTGCGTGTAAAATTATTTAAAGGTCATGCGATTGTAGAAGGACGTAAATCTGAATACTCTTTATACGATGAAAAATTAGCAACATATACTGCCCAGGACGAATTTAATCATGATGCAGCAGTTGGATTCATTTCATTATTTGGTTTACCGACGAAAGTATACAGCCAAGTGAATCAAAAGAAGGTGGAAGCGTGAGCAAACTTTGGGGCGGACGTTTTACGGAAGAAGCGGAAGCGTGGGTTGAAGAGTTTGGAGCATCCATCTCCTTCGATCAACAATTAGTAAATCAAGATATAAAAGGGAGTATTGCACACGTAACGATGCTAGCAAAGCAAGGCATCGTTACGAAAGAAGAGGCAGAGAAAATAAAGATAGGTCTTCAATATTTATTGAAAGAAGCAAAAGAGAATAAGCTACAATTTTCAGTAGAAGCAGAAGATATTCATTTAAATATCGAAAAGATGCTAATTGAACAAATTGGCGAAGTAGGAGGGAAACTTCATACAGGCCGAAGCCGTAATGATCAAGTAGCAACGGATATGCATTTGTATTTAAAAGAAAAGATAGAACATATTATAAAAGCTACAAAGCAATTGCAAACTGTTCTTGTTCATCAAGCAGAAAATAATATTGAAACGATTATGCCTGGCTATACGCATTTGCAACGTGCCCAGCCGATTTCATTTGCTCATCATATTCTCGCTTACTTTTGGATGTTAGAGCGTGATGTGAATCGTTATGAAGATTCATTAAAGCGTATTAATATCTCCCCATTAGGAGCAGGAGCGCTAGCTGGGACGACATTCCCGATTGACCGAGAATATAGTGCGGAGCTTCTTGGATTTAATGGAATATATGAAAATAGTTTAGATGCAGTAAGTGATCGTGATTTCATCCTGGAGTTTTTAAGTAACTCATCTATGCTTATGATGCACTTATCGCGCTTTTGTGAAGAACTTATTTTATGGAGTAGCCAAGAGTTTCAATTTATTGAAATGAGCGATCAATACGCAACTGGAAGCAGCATTATGCCGCAAAAGAAAAATCCGGATATGGCGGAACTAATCCGTGGTAAAACAGGCAGAGTATACGGTAATTTATTCAGTTTACTTACAGTAATGAAAGGATTACCGCTCGCTTACAATAAAGACTTGCAAGAAGATAAAGAAGGAATGTTTGATACAGTAAAAACAGTAGAAGGATGCCTTCATATTATGGCGGGCATGCTTGAAACGATGACTGTAAACAAAGAAAAAATGGGGCAAGCTGTGACGCAAGATTTCTCCAACGCAACAGAAATTGCCGACTATTTAGCAAACAAAGGACTACCATTCCGTCAAGCTCATGAAATTGTTGGGAAGTTAGTGCTATATTGCACACAAAAAGGAATTTATTTATTAGATGTCTCGCTTGAAACATATAAAGAAATGAGCTCTTTATTTGAAGAAGATTTGTATGAAGTTCTTTCACCATATGCGGCTGTAAAGCGCCGTAATAGTGCTGGTGGGACAGGGTTTGAACAAATCAAAAACGCTTTGGAAAAGGCGAAGGGGTTAACGAAAGAAGTTATTAAGAATTGAGTTGGGAAGTACGCCAGTCTATTAAAGTCTGGCGTACTTTATTTTTTACTAGCATTTAAGTTACAATGTAGTGAAAAATAACAATTTAGGGGAAGTCTATGAAGAAAATAGTGTTTATTATTGTACTGTTAATTAGCTTAATTGCAAATGCTAAAGTGTTTCTTTTGGACAAATATATGTATGTTGGTGAAAAAGAAAAGCGAGAAGAAGCGATTATCGCAACGATGTGGCATTTGCAAGATAAAGGATATAAAGAAAGTGATATTGCATACATAAAACCAGCCTTTTATAGCAAAATTGGTTCATACGGTATGAATGTGCAGTTTAAAGATGCACCAAATGAATCATATACATATAGAGTTTTAAAAGATGAGAAAACAAATAAACTAACTGTACACCAGGATAGCAATGAGCCAGGTGGTATGGGCGCTTAAATAAAAAAACGACTGATGGCATTCGCCTGCAGTCGTTTTTCTTTTAATCATACTTATGTCGATCTTCTGTAATTCGAATATACTCAATATCCATCAAATCACGAAGTAATGCACCGTTACTTAGTTCAACGCCATGTTTCTCTTTAAAATGAGTGCGAATCGTATCTAGCATTTCAATTTCTTTGCCGTTCACGTCTAAAATAATGCGTTCAGAATCATCCATATAGCATCCTCCTTTTTTACACATATATATTTTGTCCGTCTATTTCTAAAAAATGTATGTTAACGTAATGTTAGGAAATAAGAAAGGGATGAAAAATGAGACGTATTTATCCCGCATTAACGGGCAGTAAGACCCCCACCTCAAAATTTAGCGAAAGCAAAGAAGTTAGGTGGGGATCAACTGCCCGTAAAAGCCCGATTGGTTCAACTAATAATCAGTGGGGGATGAACAAAACCCCCCACTGATTAAAGTTTCACTTTATTTTATAGGGCTAATTTTGTACACGTTAATTGTATTACACGTTGCATTCCCAAATATCTTTTCATTTGAGGATTTAGAAACAGTACACGTTGCGATATTTATTTTTGCTCTATTTGTAGTAGATTGCTTTATTTCTATATGGCTTTCGAAAAGAAATGGAATGGAAAAAGAGAAAACGTTCATTTTGGATGATGACGTACTGTTTGTCTTTAGTGCTTGCTGCTGCTTTTTTTAGTGAACATATTAAATATTGGATTTGGAGCGTTCGTATTCGCATACTATTTTTTTATGCACTTTCTTCCTTATATGAAAGAAAAGCGAGGAGAAGAGGAAGACCAGCTTGTAGAAGAAGCGAGAGAACAAGAGAGTAAGAGAATTGAAGGAGATATAAAGAAACTTGGAGAACAAAAGTGGTATTTAAAATCAAAAATCATATACGCTCTTTGCTTTATTACGCCGCCAATTGGCTATTTGTACGTTTTCTTACTTCGTAAAAAAATGACAGAAGGTGCAAGGCAAACGTACTTAATGGTTGCGAGGATTATGATGGCATTATGGTCTTTGAAGTTTCTTCGGCCTTATGTGTTGGCAATTACCGTTGTTGTCGTAGCATGTCTTGTGTTTATAGTGAAGTTTATAAAATGAAAAACACCAAGCCTATGTGGACTTGGTGTTTTATCTATAAATTAAAGCTCACCTTGTTCCTCATCACCACGAACAACAAGGACATCGCATTTCGCATAGCGAATAATATGTTCAGAGACGCTACCGATTAGGAAACGCTCAACAGCATTTAAACCAGTCGCGCCACACATAATTAAATCTACTTTATGGTTTGGAGCGATTTCTTTTGAAATTTTAGATTTAGGGTTACCAAATTCTAATACAGTTTCAATTTTTTTAAGACCAGCTTCAAGCGCAGTTTTTTTGTAGTCTTCTAATAAGTCTTCTGCAAATAGATTTGCACGTTCAGCAATTGCACGGCTATAAGCCTCTACTGCTGAGTACGCTTTTACATCAACGATATGAGCAATTGTTAATGTTGCATTATTGCGCTTTGCGACTTGAATTGCTTTTTTAAAGGCTTTTTCTGCTTCTTTAGAACCATCCACCGCGATTAAAATATTTGTATATGTATTATTCATAGTAAATTCCTCCCAATCTGTTTTATAACTGTTTACAACTTAATTATAAAACAAATTTTGGTAACGTGCTTGCCAGAAACGTTACAGAATTTTGAAAACTCTGTTTCAATTCATTTTAGTTGTAATTGGAGCGAGAACTTGTTACATATGAAGTATAGCAATTTAAAAGGGGGCAGTTTTGTGAGACATGCGCTCATTACAGCCGGTACGAAAGGTTTAGGAAAGCAAGTAACAGAAAAGTTATTGGCTAAAGGCTATTCAGTAACAGTAACGTACCATAGCGATATCATGGCTATGGAAACGATGAAAGAAACATATAAAGATGTGGAAGAGCGTCTACAATTCGTGCAAGCGGATGTCACGAAAAAGGAAGATTTACATAAAATAGTAGAAGAAGCGATGAGCCGTTTTGGCAAAATTGACTTTTTAATTAATAATGCTGGTCCATATGTATTTGAACGAAAAAAGTTAGTTGATTATGAAGAAGATGAATGGAATGAAATGATTCAGGGAAATTTAACAGCGGTATTTCATTTATTAAAACTTGTCGTTCCGGTCATGAGAAAACAGAACTTTGGCCGTATTATTAATTACGGATTTCAAGGGGCGGATAGTGCACCGGGATGGATTTATCGTTCAGCTTTTGCCGCAGCGAAAGTAGGACTTGTTTCATTAACGAAAACAGTTGCTTATGAAGAAGCGGAGTATGGTATTACTGCGAACATGGTATGTCCTGGTGATATTATAGGCGAGATGAAAGAGGCAACTATTCAAGAAGCACGTCAGCTGAAAGAGCATAACACACCGATTGGTAGATCTGGAACAGGTGAAGATATTGCAAGAACCATTTCGTTTTTATGTGAGGACGATTCCGATATGATTACCGGTACAATTATTGAAGTGACTGGTGCAGTGGATGTTATTCATAGACATCGATAGAATAAAATAAGATGAAGTTTCGAATAATTGGACAGTTTATCCATTGTGCTGAGAGGTGCGGATAATACTGTCCTTTAATATAAAATTAAATCTATCGGAAAACTCGTGTTATTTTTTTGTCAAATATTGAGATATTATGTTAAAATATAAGAGCGTAGAAAGCGCTTTAAAAAAATGATTCAGGGGTCATTTCATAACTCAAGGGGGAACTAATCATGCGTATCGGTATTCCAACAGAAATTAAAAACAATGAAAACCGTGTGGCAATGACGCCAGCGGGAGCAGTACATTTAGTACAAAATGGTCATGAAGTTTTTGTTCAAAAAGGAGCAGGTTTAGGATCTGGCTTTACGGATGAAGAATATGTACAAGCTGGTGCGAAACTTGTAGAAACTGCTGAAGAAGCATGGAATCAAGATATGGTTATGAAGGTAAAAGAGCCAGTAGCAAGTGAATACGGCTATTTCCGTGAAGGTTTAATTTTATTCACATACTTACACTTAGCTCCAGAACCAGAATTAACGAAAGCATTAATCGATAACAAAGTTGCATCAATCGCATACGAAACAGTACAATTAGACAATCGTTCTTTACCATTACTTGCACCTATGAGTGAAGTAGCTGGTCGTATGTCTGCACAAATCGGTGCACAATTCCTTGAGAAAAACAAAGGTGGTAAAGGTATTTTACTTGCAGGCGTTCCAGGGGTAAAACGCGGCAAAGTAACAATCATCGGCGGTGGTCAAGCTGGTACAAACGCAGCTAAGATTGCAGTAGGTTTAGGTGCAGATGTAACAATCATTGACTTAAGTGCAGAACGTCTTCGTCAATTAGATGATATTTTCGGTAACCAAGTAAAAACATTAATGTCTAATCCATACAACATTGCAGAAGCTGTTAAAGAATCTGACCTTGTTATTGGAGCAGTATTAATTCCAGGTGCAAAAGCGCCAAAACTTGTAACAGAAGAAATGATTCAATCAATGGAACCAGGTTCTGTCGTTGTAGATATCGCGATTGACCAAGGTGGTATTTTCGAAACAACTGACCGTATTACAACTCACGACAACCCAACTTACGAAAAACATGGCGTTGTTCATTATGCAGTTGCTAATATGCCAGGTGCGGTTCCACGTACGTCAACTCTTGCATTAACAAACGTAACAGTACCATATGCAGTACAAATTGCTAACAAAGGCTACAAAGAAGCTTGCTTAGGCAACACTGCATTATTAAAAGGTATTAACACATTAGATGGTTATGTAACATTCGAAGCAGTTGCAGAAGCTCACGGCTTACAATACGCTGATGCAAAAGAGCTACTTGAAAAAGCTCCTGCTTTATCATAATAGAAATACATTTGAGACCTTCCTTTTCGTGAGGAGGGTCTTTTTTATATGGGGAAATAACATGTGAATAATTGTTATTTATCCCGCATTAACGGGCAGTAAGACCCCCCACCCAAAAATTCAGCGGAAGCAAAGAAGTTAGGTGGGGGATGAATAAAACCCCCACTGATCAAAGTTTCACTTTATTGGTGTAAATCGATTTTTATTATGATAATTTAGAATTGTATAATAAAAAAGAGGGGATTCTATGGGGAGCAAAAAGAGAAAGCGAAAGCAAGCTAAAAGACAAAAGTACATAAAGAAAAAACAGGAGCAGAACATACCTTTTTCACAAAAAGTAGTCATTACGATAGAGAAATCATTTCGGTATATTTGTATGGCTCTGTATGTAATTTTGTGTATGTATTCATTTGGAGTGTTTTACAGTTTTGAGATAACTCCTAATATTATTGAGAGTATTTTAGTATTTATCCTTGTTGCAATAGAATTAGTCTTATTCGTTATATTTTTTGATACAGTATGGCCTAGTCATGAAAGTAAAAAAGATAGAAAAAGAAGTGAAAAATCTTCATACGCTTCAAGCTCATCAAGTGGATTCGGTGACTACAGTAGCAGTGATTGTAGTAGCTCAAGTGATGGTGGAGGAGATTGCGGAGGTGGTGGAGATTAAGGTGATTTTTCAGAAGAACGACTAATGAAAGGATGAGACGAAAGATGGAAACTGTGAACTTAATAGAATTAACAAAGGACATTCAAGATCAACATAAAAACTTCGTCGTTTCAAATATAAACAGTCATTGCTTACGAATCGCTGTATTTACTGGTGAATATGATTGGCACTATCATTCTAATTCGGATGAATTATTTATTGTGCTAGAGGGAGAGTTACTTATTGATTTTGAAGATGGAGAAACAGCGGTTTTAAAGCCAAATGATTCTATTTTAATTCCAGCATGTACGATTCATAGAACGAGAGCATTAAAGAGAACGGTAAATCTTTGTTTTGAACATATAGAGGCTGATACGACTAAAGTGGAGCAATTATGAAAAAATTATCTGTAGCTGATTATAGAAAAGTTCTTCCGGTTTTAGAAGGTAATACAAGAACGACGACGTTTGCTTATGCGGTATGTGATCAAATGATAGATGGTGAGGTTTTTATAAACGGGCAATTAACAGCAGGATTAATTATTACAGCTAACGGTATCTATTATTTATTTGGTGATACGGATGATCAAAATTATAACGAAGAGTTATTTTCATATTTAAAAACGGCTATTGAAAAAACAGAGAAGAGATTTACACTCTTCACTTCGAGTGAAGAGTGGGAAATGATGATAGAAGAGCGTTTTAGTAATGTACTTCGGAACATCCCGCGAATGAAATTTCAAAGCGTAACCTTTGAAGAGAGCCAACGAGATTTTAACAAAAATACATATGAAGTGAAGCGTATTGATAGAAGAGATATAGAGCGCAGCAGTGAATTTAAAGAGGAGTACTACAAAGAATATTGGGGATCAAAAGAAACTTTTTTGAACAGTGGTTTTGGATTTTGTATAGAACAAGCTGGAATAATTGTAGCTGAATGTGTCTCAATATTTAGCGGGAATGGTTATGCTGAAATAGATATTACAACACATGAAGCGCATCAAGGGAAAGGATTAGCTCAAGCTGTTGCAACACGGTTCATTGAACATTGCATGCAAAATGATATTATACCGAGCTGGGATTGTTATGTAGACAATATTCCTTCGCGAAAATTAGCTAGTAAATTAAGTTTTTATCATCCAATAGAATACAGTTTGTTTGTACGTAAGAAAACGGGGGAATAAAAATGAATGTAGAATTAACAAGATTTAAAGTTAAGCCTGGTAAGAGTCATCGAGTAGATGAATGGATGCAGCTTCTTAATGACAATATGAAAGAAGTACTTTTGACATTAAACGACGAAAAGATGTACGTTGAGACAATTTTCCGGGAAATAAGAGATGGAGAAGAGTACTTATATTGGTATTCTGTGCAAGGAGAAGGTGGTATTTTTGTCGAAAATTCGCATCATGAAATTGATAAAAAGCACTTAGCATTTTGGTATGAATGTATCGATGAAGAAGCACCGTCTATTGATATGAAAACAGAAGTTGTTATGATTCAAGATTTTGTGAAGGAAGCGATGAAATAATAGAATAGTATTTCAGAGAAGCGCATCAAAATGGATGTGCTTTTTATTATGGAATTTTTTTTAGAAAAGCTGTATACATTTTACGCTCTCAAACGTTGAGTATATAGAGAGGAGAGCCGAATGAGTCATGATACGTTTGAATCGTTATTAATAGAGAAATCAAAAGCTGTGTTTGGATACTTAATTAAGATTGGAGCAGATAGAAAAGAAGCAGAAGATATTGTGCAAGATACGTTGTATAAAGCTTTATTGCTTATGGAGGAAATACCGTTAGGACATTTAGCACCGTGGCTATTTAGAGTTGCAATCAACCAGCACCGAGATTTGCACCGGAAAGAAAAAAGACTAAATCCAATCGCAATTGAATCAGTCGTTCTTATTGGGCAAAAGTCATTAGATGAAGTGCTTTTAACAAGTGAGTTACAAGGAGAAGTACAAGAAATATTGGAGACGATGACGGAGGATTATCGTCATATTTTACTGTTGAAATATGAGTATGAACTATCTTATAAGGAAATTGCCATTTTATTAAGTATGAAAGAAGATACAGTAAAAACAAGCTTGTACCGTGCAAGAAATCAATTTAAAAAACTGTATAGGAGGAGAAATGATGAGTCGGAAGGACTTTAATTTGAATATGAATGATAAGCAGATGAAGACTTTGATGAAGAGAGCGAAGAGGAAGCAGTTTTGGAGAAACTGGCTTATTTCTATTTGTGCGTCCATTATGGTTATAGTAACTTTGTTTTTGGGTGCAGCTTACTTTTCTCAGCAAACATTTAGAAAAATGGAAAGAGAAATGAATGCACTACATATGGTTCAAGGGCCTAATATCCGTTTCAGCGGAAGCATGTATTTAAGTCTTGGTATGACAGGAAGTACAGTAATATATAACTCTTATAAAAATATAGCTGGTCAACCAGTGAAATGGGTAAATGATATATACGAATCTGGTATATGGAGTTATAGTATGAAGCATTACAATGGTGAACTTGTTAGTCTAGATGAGGAAAAAAGGGGTGAAGAGGCTGTTACGATGCCAGATTATAATGTGCAAACAATGCAGAGGGAAATGAGGTTTTATTTACCTTTCGTTACTTATAAAAATTATGTGGATGACCTGAAAAATATTGGAGATTTGCAAAATAAAGTTGCAGAAGTAGCCTTATCTTTTGATAAATCGTATACAGCTGAACAAATTACTGAGATGCTTCCGAAAAGTGTACAGCCAGTTTGGTTTTGGGTAGATACATATAATGAACAGAAAGGTGATTCTTATGTAGGGTTAAAAGATCCTAAAAATGGCGCAATATTAAATGCGGAAATGGCTAAAAATGTTTTTGGATTTGAAGGAAGTTATGCAAAAGTAAAAGAGGATGTGAAAAACGATTTAATAATAAACTCAAAAGAGTTTCTATACCAAATGAAGTATTTAGCAAAAAATAGTGAAGGTATACCAAGTGATTATTTTGAACAATATTATAAAGAAATAAAAAACACCAAACCAAAAGACCTACCAATATACGGTGTAGTCGTAACAGGAAAAACAGAGGATTTACAAAGTTTACAAGGGTCACCGTATATTAAGGCTGCTGTAAGAGGTGTAACAGTTGAGAAATATTGATTACAAGTAATTAATGTGAATAATCAGAAAATTTATGTTATAATATGGGAAAAGGAGGTTTATATGAGGCAAATACATGGAGCAATTTATATTTACATAACAATGTTTTTCGTGGCGATATCCTATGGATTGGGGCACGTGTATTCGCATCCTATACTCACTTTTTTAAGTGGAGCATGTATGGCGTTTGCGCTTCTTGTCCACCTTTTCTCAGTTTGGATCGTGAAATTTCAATTAAATATTAGTGAAATAGAAGAAGGCACTTTTTGAGTGGCCTTCTTTTTTAATAATATTTTGGAAGCTCTTGTAGCAATTTTTCAATTTCGAATTCGGTTTCTTCACATATAGAAAGTGTGCGTAGTCTGAAAAATAAGCTACGTAAGAAAGATTTTGTATTTCCATATAGAAACTCGTACGATTCAATAGGTAGTGCTTGTTTTTGGACCGGTAATTGAGCTACTAAGTCACGAAGGGTTAATATGAGTATTTCTTCTTTTAGGCCATTTTGCAGCATTGCGACAATCGGATAAACGAGACGCTCGTCTTCTTCATATTTGTAGTAAATAGAATGGACAAAAACTTTGTTTAACAAAGTTTTTAATATCTCTTCGTAATGTAAAGTTTCTAGTTTAGGACTATGAACAAGCGCCTCAAATGTATCGGAAGCATGAGCGATACTATGTGCCCAGCCGTGATCTGGAACATATCCGCGGAAATCATGTTCATTGTTCATATATAGAATTAATTGATCTTTTACAGTTAAAATATCATTCTGTGATAAGAAATTATGAGTTGTATCTGCATCTATAATGAGTGCAATTAATAAGGTCGTAAATGCGCGAGTAAATACAGCATCTTCATCATCTGAATGAATCTTATACAATAAATATTTTTCACCGATGCTTTCTAATAATAGTTTCTGTAACTGTGTGTGTGAAAGGTAGCGATTTTTGATGAGATGATAAAAAGTAGAGTAGATGAGTTTGTCCCTTAAATAGCTATCAGTAACACCGATATGTTCAAGCATACTGGAACTTAAAGAATCAATATGAAGTGTGTTATCTATGATGTAATTATTATTACGAATTTTTTCTAACTGTTGTTGTAACATATAAACCTCCTATTTTAGAAAATTCTGTATTTTTATAATATAATAAGAGGAAGAAATAGACAATAAATAAGTGCATTTGAATGGAGGGGGCATTATGAAGAGAGCATTATTCTTTTTCATTAGTATTTTCTTTTTAGGAAGCTGTTCCATTTCGTATGTTAATTTTTCTAGCGAGAGCAAAAGTTGGACTGGACAATATAAAGGGCATATTAAGGATGACAGTGAAGATGGAATGTTTACGTTTCAATATAAGGGTGGGGATGGAAAGACAGAATTTAAAAACTTAGAGATTGCTATTAATGGAGCCTTTAGTACAATGACAGAAACGTCAGAAAATCATAAAGGAGAAAAGGTTGAAATGAAATCTTCTTGTGTAAGTTGTGCACCTCTATCTAAAGATAAACCGATAGAAGTTGTGATTAAATGGGATGATAAGTATGAAGAGAAGATGGTGTTAAATTTGAAATAGCCTAGAGTAAGGAGTTAAAAATGAATAGGCATATGAAAATTGTTATGTTTTTAAGTATATTTCTAGTCATATTATCAGCGTGTACTACAAAACAAGTAGAGCAAGTAACTGTAAAAGAAGTGCCTAAAGAAGGGTATATCATATTAAGAAATGACACGGTGTTTTTTGCCGATGATAAAAAGTTTAACACAAAAGTAGAGTTACAAAATTATATAGAACAACAAATGAATAAAGACCATCCATCACATATAGTCTTGAGCTTTAAGGACAAATACGCATATAAACAGTTAAAAACAGGGGATAAAATAAAAGTATGGTTTTCTCAAATACTTGAAAGTTATCCAGCAAAAATGATTGTAGAGAAATTTGAAATAGTAGAGAAATAAAAAAAGGCAGCAATCACGCTGCCTTTTTTCTTATTTCACAAATTGTAATTCTTTCGGGAATTTCGTTAAAATTTCTGACCCGTCTTTTGTGATGTAAATATCATCTTCAATACGAACGCCACCTACGTTTGGTACGTAAATACCAGGTTCGATTGTGAAGACCATACCTTCTTTTAATGGAGATTCGTTACCAGTTTTTACATCTGGATATTCGTGAACGCTAATTCCAAGTCCGTGACCAAGTCGGTGTGGGAAGAAGTCTCCGTAACCTGCATCTGCGATAACAGAACGAGCAGCATTGTCGATTGCGCCAAGTGTAACACCTGGTTTACATGCTTCAACTGCTTGTAGTTGTCCAGCAAGTACAGTGTTGTAAATGCGGGTTTGTTCTTCAGAAATCTCGCCGAATGCTACTGTACGTGTAATATCAGAGCAATACCCTTCAATGATTACGCCTAAATCAAATAGTACGAAATCACCGCGCTTCATTTTGTTTGCGCCAGGAATACCGTGTGGAAGAGCAGAGTTTGCACCGGCTAATACCATCGTATCAAATGACATTTTATGTATGCCTTTTGTTTTTAATTCGTGTTCAATAATTGCTAATACTTCTAGCTCGCTGCGGTTTTCTTTAATTGCATTTACACCAACTTCAACAGCATAGTCTGCCATTTTAGCTGCTTCACGTAAAATAGAAAGTTCTTTTTCATCTTTAATTAAACGAAGTTCGCGAACTTTCTCCTCTGCCGATTTGAACGCTGCATTTGGGAATAATTTCGTTAACTCTTCGTAGCGCTCTACGTTTAAATGTTCTTTTTCAATTGCAACTGCATTTGCATTGATGCCGCGGTCTTTAATTGCTTTTGCAATCATATCCCATGGTCGATCAGTATCAGTGAATCCGATAATTTCATGTGCCCAGCCAGCGTTACGTGCTTGACCTTCTTCCATTTTAGGACAAATTAAAATAGGTTCTTTTTCTTGGAATACAAACATACCAAGTAATCTTTCATGCGGTTCACAGTGGAAGTTCGTCATGTAGAAGACGTTCGGTGTAGAAGTTAAGAACGCAGCTTCTACATTTTTTTCTTTTAGCCATTGCATTAAATTTTCTAATCTAGCATTCATTGATTGGCACCTCCGAGATTTCAATTACATGTATAACTTTACATCGGATGAAAGCGTTATGACAAGTAAATAGATGTTAGAAAAGACAGGGAATAGAGAAATCATGTAGAATAAAAAGTGTGAATGTAATAAGGGGAGGAATGTAATAATGAAAGTATCTTATCATGGACATTCAGTTGTGAAAATTGAGGTGAATGGAAAAGTTATTTTAATTGACCCGTTTTTAACAGGAAATCCGAAAACAGATTTAAAAGCTGAAGATGTCAAAGTGGATGCAATTCTTTTATCGCATGGACACGGTGATCATGTTGGAGATACAGTAGAACTTGCGAAGAAAAATAATGCAGTTGTTGTAGCGCCATTTGAACTAGCAACATTTTTAAGTTGGCAAGGTGTAAATACACATCCGATGCATATTGGTGGTTCACATGAATTTGACTTCGGAAAAGTGAAGTTTACACAAGCATTCCACGGCTCTAGTTATATTGACGAAGAAAATAAGACGATTACATATACAGGTATGCCAGCAGGTATTTTATTTACAGCAGAAGAGAAAACTGTATATCACGCAGGAGATACTGCACTATTCTCTGATATGAAGTTAATTGGGGAATTAAATAAAGTTGATCTAGCATTTTTACCAATTGGTGATAATTTCACAATGGGACCAGAAGATGCTGTACTAGCGGCAAAATGGATTAATGCGAAAACTGTTGTACCGATGCATTACAATACGTTCCCAGTTATTGAACAAGATCCATATCAATTTGTAGAAAAGCTACAAAATTGTACAGGGAAAGTATTAGAAGCTGGAGAAAGTATTACACTATAGAAAAGAAACCCTTCATTTGAAAAGAAAAGTGAAGGGTTTTTTACGTGTGTAGGACAGCTTTTAATGCTTGTATTTGTTTTGGTGATTCTTTTCTTTTTGTACGTGGTTGTTTAGGTGTTTCATTCAATTCCATCGCAACTTGTTTCCCATCTACGAAAGCTAAAAATATAGCACATACAACCTCTAAAAATTTTTTCATCATGTGTTCGCTCCTTTGTCTTATTTCTTGTCTTCATTGTATAGGGAATCAAGTGGGCGAACTATCGAATGAGATGACAATAGCATTACATTGTTGTCATAGAATGACTGGTGGAATGTAAGAGTCATTTTGTTATAAAAAAAATAGTACAGGTATGTAAAGAGAGAGTGTAACAGTTTTGAAAATATAGTATACTGAAAGTACAACACATGAAGAATTTAGGGAAAAGAAAGTATGGTGAAACCATTTGGCTACCAAGCATAACCAAATTTTAGAACATATTAATAGCCTGCCAGTAGGGCATAAAATTTCTGTAAGACAAATTGCGAAAGATTTGAGTGTAAGTGAAGGGACAGCTTACCGTGCAATTAAAGATGCAGAAAATAAAGGATATGTTAGTACAATTGAACGTGTCGGAACAATTCGAATTGAACAAAAGAAGAAAGAGAATATCGAAAAACTGACATATGCAGAAGTCGTTAACATTGTAGACGGTCAAGTACTTGGGGGCAGAGAAGGACTACATAAAACATTAAATAAATTCGTAATCGGAGCTATGAAATTAGAAGCGATGATGCGCTATACAGAAGCTGGGAATTTACTCATTATTGGTAACCGTACGAACGCACATCAATTAGCACTAGAAGCTGGAGCCGCTGTATTAATTACGGGCGGATTTGATACGGAAGATCATGTGAAAAAATTAGCAGACGAATTAAAGTTGCCGATTATTTCAAGTAGCTACGATACATTTACGGTCGCAACGTTAATTAACCGTGCAATTTATGATCAACTGATTAAGAAAGAAATTGTACTTGTTGAGGATATTTTAACACCAATTGAAGAAACATTATATTTAAAGCCGCATGATACAGTACAGCAATGGCATGCATATAACGAAGAGACAATGCACGGAAGATATCCAATTGTCGATGAAAATAAAAAAGTGCTAGGAATCGTAACTTCAAAAGATATGATTGGTGTAGCGAAAGAAACACCAATTGATAAAGTAATGACAAAACACCCAATTACAGTGAATGGTAAAATGTCTGTCGCAGCTGCGGCACGTATGATGGTGTGGGAAGGAATTGAATTACTTCCTGTCGTTGAGGAAGGAAATAAACTGCAAGGTATTATTAGCCGTCAAGATGTACTTCAGGCACTGCAAATGATTCAACGTCAGCCACAAGTTGGAGAAACAATTGATGATATCGTAACGAATCAATTTATGACGCCAAAAGAAGCGAAGAATGAGCATCTATATCAATTTTCAGTGACGCCGCAAATGACGAATTCAATCGGAACGTTATCGTACGGTGTATTTGCAACAATTGTGACAGAAGCGACAAATCGCGTCATTCGTGCGCAAAAGAAAAGCGATTTAATTGTTGAAAACTTAACGATTTATTTCGTAAAGCCGGTTCAGATTGATAATGTTGTATCCGTTCATCCGAAAGTATTAGAAATTGGCCGTAAATTTGGTAAGGTCGATGTAGAGGTGCATCATGAAGGTAATGTCGTTGGAAAAGCATTACTTATGGTTCAGTTAATCGATAAATAAAAAGATGGAACAAATCGTTTTGATTTGTTCTGTCTTTTTTTGTTGTTTTAAATTTGTAAGGCATGATTTTAGATGGGAGTTTTAGTGGAATAGGTATGAGATGGAGTGGAAAAGTAACGCAAGAAAAGACAGAATAGTAATTCAATTATGCCGTATATTGTGTTATGATTATATTGTAAGAAAATGGATTTCTGGAAGGTGGTATGCAATATGTCATCAACAGTACTCTTTTTTGGTAGTATCGCACTATTTTACTTTCTTGTGATGATACCGATTCAATATTTATATTTACAAGGTTTACATGAAAAAAAGAAAAAAACAGGATTATCTCAGCGAGAGCTATATGAAAAAATGTCTTTTGGGGAAGAACAATTACATCTTCATGTGCAAGGCAATCCATTCAATATCCCTTCTGCGTTTGTTGCATATATGATTTTGAAAGTTAAGGGACGTAAAAAAGCATCACAATATTGATGCTTTTTTTATGTTGCTTCATAGACTTCGGCTTCTTTAACTGCTAATGGTAAGAAGTGTTTGTATTGGCGAAACCCATTAAATACACTTGCACTACCAAATAGAACGAATAAAACACCAACGATAATACGAGCGGTTGAAAGTTCTAAAAAGAATTGGTTTACCCCGAAAAATAAAACGAATGAACCGAGTGCCATTGCGGATTTTCCTGAGAGCCAACCTTTTTCCATTGGGCGGTTTGTACGAAAGTATTTTGTTTTGTAAAAGAGGTACAACATAAATGAGACGATAATACAGAAGACTAATACTGGCATAATGAACACTCCCATCGCTTTGTGAAAAATAATAGAAAAGAAAAAGAAATGTCTAAACTTTCTAACTTCTATTATAAAGCAATTGTTCGCATGTATGAAATACTTTCCGTTATAATGGAGGATAAAGTGAAGAAGTTGATTAAAAAGGAGATTATACATATGCATGAGCAAATTTTAGGAGCAATTAAAGAATTTGATACAATTATTATTCATCGCCACGTGCGTCCGGACCCAGATGCATTAGGTTCACAGGGTGGCCTTGGTACAATTCTACAAGAATCGTTTCCAGAGAAAAATATTTATACGGTTGGGTACAATGAACCGTCGTTAGCGTACTTACGAGTAATGGATGATATTGAAGATAGTGTATACGAAAATGCGCTTGTTATCGTTTGTGATACTGCGAATCAAGAACGTGTTGATGATCAACGCTATACAAAAGGGAAGATGTTAATTAAAATTGATCATCATCCAAATGAAGATCCATATGGAGATATTACGTGGGTAGATACGGCAGCGAGTTCTACAAGTGAAATGATTTATGAGTTTTACACGTATGGAAAAGATAAAGGATTAAAAATAACAAAAGAAGCAGCTCGCCTTATTTTAGCTGGAATTGTTGGGGACACAGGTCGTTTCTTATTCCCGAATACAACAGCAAAAACACTTCGTTACGTAAGTGAGCTTGTTGATATGGGTTTGAAATTCACAGATTTATACAATGAAATGTATAAGACAAAAGAAAAAATTGCTCGTTTAAACGGTTATATTTTACAAAACTTTACGATGGTAGAAGAAGGAGCAGCTTACATTAAATTAACGAAAGAAGTATTAGAAGAGTTTGATGTACTTTCTTCTGAAGCATCTGGTGTTGTTGGAGCACTTGGCAATATTGACGGATTAAAGGCGTGGGTTCTATTTTTAGAGGAAGACGACGTAATTCGTGTTCGTCTTCGTTCAAAAGGACCAGTTATAAACAAATTAGCAATGCAATATAACGGTGGAGGACACCCGATGGCTTCTGGTGCGAAGGCATCTTCTTGGGAAGAAGCGGATCGTCTTTTTGCTGATTTACGTGAGATTTGTAAATAAGAGAT
This sequence comes from Bacillus sp. ok061, assembly GCF_900108285.1. Lineage (NCBI taxonomy): Bacteria > Bacillati > Bacillota > Bacilli > Caryophanales > Bacillaceae > Bacillus > Bacillus sp. ok061. Next base: position 290,407 of record NZ_FNUW01000001.1, read on the forward strand.
TATATGTTAGAACGAAAAGAAGGAGTGGCGCTAAAGCCCTCCTTCTTTATTTTTCTTTCTCTATAGTAATGCTAATTTCAAGCACTGTATCAAAAGATATTGTATCGACTTTAAAACGGTATAGCCGATCGTAATGTTTGTACGTCTTGTTTTCGATTACCTTTTTGAGTAGGTCTTTATTTTTTGCGATACTTTGAATGTTTTTCGTTAAAAGATGCTGGAGATCATTATGGATAGATGTAGTCATATTTTCGAGTGTAAGATTGTCTAAATCGTATTTTTCTCGATTGATAAGTTTTATTTTAATCTCTTGAATGGTTAAGAGCCGTTTATTTTCAGTGTTCAATTTTTCTTGATCTTCGAGAAGGACGTGGAGTTTGGCTTCTTGTTTTTCTATAATTTCTCTTTGTTCTGCTATTTTACTAGCTTGTTCTTCTTGAAAAACACCGTATATGTACAAAAAAATAAACCAGCTCAACACGCCTCCAACAGCAGCACCAGCTAAAACTAAGTACCATCTTTTTGCTGTATTGGCACTTGGTACTCTCATACATGTTCCTGCGTTAGCCATTTAATAATAATGAGACCTGTTTGCATACCACCAGTTGCGAAAAAAATAAGGAGAATTTGTTTTACGATATCTTTCATATCTCCGCCAAAGAAACTTCTTTCAAAGCTATAAAAGGTATCGAATGTTCCGCCGATTGCTGCAACGAGTGCCCAAATTCTTAAATTTTGGGCGAATTGATTAATGTAAGTTAGAGCTGGTTTTCCGATAAGAAACGCACCAAATCCACCAATTAATGAACCGCCAAGTATAACCCCAAAGGCAATAAAATAACTAATAATAAGCAGAGAGAAAAAAGTATGTTCTCTTACATCCATCGTCATTCCCCTTTCTTCTTCATATATATGGACAAAGTATAAGAAGTATGTTTTGATTTCCGCTTTCCTCATCACCTATAATAAAAGTAGTCAAATAGGTAAAGAGAGGGTACAACAGTGAAGTTTGTGCATTTACAATGTCAAACCGTTTTTAGTTTATTAAAAAGTGCTTGTAAAATTGATGAGCTTGTAGCCAGGGCGAAAGAACTTGGTTTTTCATCGCTGGCTATTACGGATGAAAATGTTATGTATGGCGTTATTCCGTTTTATAAAGCATGTAAGAAACATGGTATACAGCCTGTTATTGGATTAACCGCTTCTATTTTTAGTGAAGAAGAAGAAAGGTCTTATCCGCTTGTATTACTTGCTGAGAATGAAATAGGTTACCAAAATTTATTAAAGATTTCTAGCAGTATTATGACAAAGTCCAAAGAAGGTATTCCTAAGAAGTGGCTTGCGCATTATGCGAAAGGATTAATTGCTATTTCACCAGGTAAAGATGGCGAAATTGAGCAATTATTACTAGAAGACAATGAGAGTCAGGCTGAAGAAGTAGCTCGCACATATCAAAATATGTTCGGCCATTTTTATATGAGTTTGCAGCATCATGCAATTCAAGATGAGTTGCTTTTACAAGAGAAGCTACCTGAATTTATTAGTAGGGTTAATATTGCAGTCGTTGCAACAAACGATGTGCGTTATATCAATCAAAGTGACGCACTTGTTCACGAATGTTTACTATCTGTTGAAAGTGGAACGAAAATGACTGATCCAGATAGGCCGAGGCTGAAAACAGATCAATATTATTTAAAATCATCGGATGAAATGGAAGCACTATTTTCCCATGCGCCGGAAGCGATCCAAAATACAATAAAAATTGCAGAGCGTTGCCAAGTAGAAATACCGTTCCATGTAAATCAACTTCCGAAGTTTCCTGTTCCGTCTAACGAAACGAGTGATATATACTTGCGTCGTGTTTGTGAAGAAGGTTTGCGGAAACGATATGGTGCGCCGAAAGAAGTGCATATAAAGCGTTTGGATCATGAATTAAATGTTATTTCTCGCATGGGATTTAGTGATTATTTCCTCATCGTATGGGATTTTATGAAGTATGCACATGAAAATCATATTTTAACAGGACCAGGTCGTGGATCGGCAGCTGGTTCACTCGTCTCATACGTATTAGAAATTACAGATATTGATCCGATTGAATACGATCTATTATTTGAAAGGTTTTTAAATCCTGAACGTGTGACGCTTCCAGATATTGATATTGATTTTCCAGACGTAAGACGTGATGAGATGATTCGCTATGTGAAAGATAAATACGGTCAGCTTCGTGTTGCGCAAATTGTAACGTTTGGTACGCTTGCAGCAAAAGCAGCAATTAGAGACATTGCCCGCGTAATGGGGCTTCCGCCGCGAGATATTGATATATTTTCAAAACTTATCCCATCAAAGCTCGGTATAACGTTAAAAGATGCATATGAAGAATCACAATCACTTCGTGAGTTTATACAAGGGAATCTTCTGCATGAGCGTGTGTTTGAAATCGCAAAACGTGTAGAAGGTTTACCACGTCATACGTCTATTCATGCGGCTGGCGTTATTATGAGTCAAGAACCGTTAACAGGCAGTGTAGCAATTCAAGAAGGACATAACGATGTTTATGTTACGCAATATCCAGCCGATGCGCTAGAAGAACTTGGGTTGCTTAAGATGGACTTTTTAGGGTTACGTAATTTAACGTTACTTGAAAATATTATAAAATTTATCGCGAACAAAACTGGGAAAGAAATCGATATAAGAAACTTACCTCTTCAAGATGAAAAGACGTTCCAATTATTAGGGAGAGGGGATACAACAGGTGTATTCCAGCTTGAGTCAGGTGGTATGCGAAATGTACTTCGCGGGTTAAAACCGAATGAGTTTGAAGATATCGTAGCTGTTAACTCGTTATACAGACCGGGGCCGATGGAACAGATACCGACCTTTATTGAATCGAAACATGGAAAAAGAAAAATTGAATATTTACATCCGGATTTAAAGCCAATTTTAGAAAGAACATACGGCGTCATTGTATACCAAGAACAAATTATGCAAATTGCATCGAAGTTAGCAGGGTTTTCGCTCGGAGAAGCAGATTTACTGCGCCGTGCAGTGAGTAAAAAAAATCGTGATATTTTAGATCAGGAACGTAAGCATTTTGTCCAAGGGTGTTTGCAAAATGGTTATGATGAGATGTCCGCTGAGAAAATTTATGATTTAATTGTAAGATTTGCGAATTACGGTTTTAACCGAAGTCACGCTGTAGCTTACAGTATGATCGGATATCAGCTTGCCTATTTGAAAGCGAACTATACGCTGGAATTTATGACGGCATTATTATCAAGCGCAATTGGAAATGAAGATAAAATTGTACAGTATATACGAGAAACGAAGCGGAAAGGCTTTCACGTTTTGCCGCCGTCTCTTCAGAGAAGTGGTTACAACTTCCAAATAGAAGGGAATGCGATACGTTACAGTTTACTTTCGATTCGAAATATTGGAATGGCTACAGTGACGGCATTATTAGAAGAACGAGAGAAAAAAATGTTCGAAGATTTGTTTGAATTTTGTCTCCGTATGCCGTCAAAGTTTGTGACGGAGCGCAATTTAGAAGCTTTCGTCTGGTCCGGATGTTTTGATGATTTTGGTGTTTCGAGAACGAATTTATGGAAAAGTATTAAAGGGGCATTAGAGTACGCGAATCTCGCACGTGATTTAGGAGATGCTGTTCCAAAATCAAAATACGTACAAGGAGAAGAGCTATCTTTTATTGAACAACTAAATAAAGAGAAGGAAGCACTTGGCTTTTATTTATCAAGTTATCCGACAGCGCAGTATGTAAAGTTAGCAAAAGAATTAGAAATTCCATCTCTCGCTCAGGCGATGCGACACAAGAAAAAAGTACAAAGAGCTATTGTGTATATAACAAGTGTGAGAGTGATTCGTACGAAAAAGTTTCAAAAGATGGCATTTATTACATTCTGTGATCAAAATGATGAAATGGAAGCAGTCCTCTTCCCGGAAACGTATATACATTTCTCGGACAAGTTACAAGAAGGAGCAATTGTTTTAGTTGACGGTACGATTGAGCTAAGAAATCATAAGCTGCAATGGATTGTAAATGGGCTATATCCGCTAGAGGAAATGGATGTTTATGAAGAAAAGAAAGACGCATCTGTTTACGTGAAATTGCCGTCTCAGTATGAGAAAAAGCTTTTAAATCAGGTTACGAAAATATTGTTCGACTATTCAGGTTTTGCGAAAGTACTAATTTATTATGAAAAGGAACATAAAATGGTACAATTATCTCGGAGTTTATCGATTCATCCAAGTGAAGAATGTTTAGGAGCACTTCGTGAAATTGTCGGGGAAGAAAATGTAGTTGTGAAAATATAATGGACAATTTCCCTACACTTCGATTATTATAGTAGTAGTGTTCGTGGTCAGACCACTTGGAGAAATTGATATTAGCAAGATTAATTTGAGGAGAGTGGATAGTTTGTCAACACTTCGTGAAGAAGCACTTCACATGCATAAAGTGCATCAAGGAAAATTAGAAACTGTATCAAAAGTAAAAGTAGAAAATGCAAAAGATTTAAGTCTTGCATATTCTCCAGGGGTTGCAGAACCTTGTAAAGAAATTTATGACGATAAAAGTAAGGTATATGAATATACGATGAAGGGAAATATGGTAGCAGTTGTGACAGACGGAACAGCTGTACTTGGTCTTGGTAACATTGGACCTGAAGCATCTCTTCCAGTAATGGAAGGTAAAGCTGTATTATTCAAGAGCTTTGCTGGTGTAGATGCATTCCCGATTGCCTTAAATACAAACGATGTAGATAAAATTGTTGAAACTGTAAAATTAATGGAGCCAACTTTTGGCGGCGTTAACTTAGAAGATATCGCAGCACCAAACTGCTTCATTATTGAAGAGCGTTTGAAAAAAGAAACAAATATTCCTATCTTCCATGATGATCAACACGGAACAGCTATCGTAACAGTAGCAGGTCTTGTAAATGCACTGAAATTAGTTGGAAAGAAAATGTCTGACATTAAAGTTGTCGCAAATGGCGCAGGTGCAGCAGGTATTGCAATTATTAAACTTTTATATCGCTATGGTGTACGCGACATTATTATGTGTGACCGTAAAGGGGCAATCTATGATGGTCGTCCTACAGGTATGAATCCGGTGAAGGATGAAGTTGCAAAATATACAAATAAGAATCGTATAGAAGGTTCTTTAGCTGATGTTGTACAAGGTGCGGACGTATTCATTGGTGTATCTGCAGAAGGTGCATTAACAGAAGAGATGGTTCGTACAATGAATGACAATGCGATTATTTTTGCAATGGCAAATCCAGTTCCAGAAATTATGCCAGAATTGGCAAAAGCAGCGGGCGCAGCTGTTGTTGGAACAGGTCGTTCTGACTTCCCGAACCAAGTAAATAATGTACTGGCGTTCCCTGGTATTTTCCGCGGTGCACTTGACGTACATGCGACACAAATTAACGAAGAAATGAAGATGGCAGCTGTACAGGCTATTGCTGAGCTTGTAGCAGAAGATGAGTTGAATGCAGACTATATCATTCCAGCACCATTTGACGCGCGTGTAGCGCCTCAAGTAGCGGCTTACGTTGCAAAAGCAGCAATGGAGACAGGAGTAGCTCGCCGTCAAGTAGATCCAAATGAGATCGCTGAAAAAACAAAACAATTAGCGCTGATTGGTAAAGAATAAGCGAGGAATTTCCATTGACATCATCAAATACAAAAGTATATCTCGAAATTGTAAAAAAAATCCGTTCCATTATGGAAGAGGATGGATTGGTAGCGGGGGATCGTTTGCCGTCTGAGCGTGAGTTAAGTTCACGCTTAAACGTAGGACGTTCCTCTGTAAGAGAAGCATTGCGTGCTTTAGAACTGGTAGGATTGATTGAAACGAGACGTGGTGAAGGGACGTTTATTCGAAACTTTTATGATAACGGCCTTGTACAATTAATTGCTCCGTTCTTACTGCAAGATGAGAAAACAATTCGTGATTTATTACAAACGAAACGATTGCTTGAGAAAGATATGATTCGAATTGTATGTAATTTACCGAAAGAAACATTTTCTAAAGTACTAAGTAGATTACACCAAGTACTTGAAGGAAATGAAAACTCAATCCAAACGCTTCATCAAACGTTCTTTAAAACACTTATTGAACAAGTCGATAATTATTTACTATATCGCATTTGGATGATCGTAAATGATTACGTAGCAACTCTTTCTTGTAAAGTTTCAAGAGATTCTATCGATATGTATAGAAAGCTTTATGCTACTTTGGAAGAAAAACAAGAAAATGATGCACTAAAAATTTACGATGAATTAGTAGAGAATATACAGTTTCACTCGTAATGTATAAAATTTGTCGAAATGACCATGACACGTTATGACAAACATTCTACCGCGTAGCGGTTAAAGTTAAACGTAAAGAGTGAGGTTATTAGACAGATTGAGAAGATAAGGCTAACATCAAACTTTGGTGTTAGCCCCATTTTCTTCTTACGCTAACCTTAGCTCTCAACGAAGGGGGTCAAATTGTGCTAAGAGATTTATTCGTGAAAAAGAAAAAGTACGCTGCAATACCTTCAGAACAAGTACGAAAAGATGTACCAGATGGCGTTATGACAAAATGTCCGGAATGTAAAAAAATCATGTATACGAAAGAACTTCTAAAAAATTTAAAAGTATGTGTGAATTGTGGATATCATCATCCTATGAATGCATGGGAACGTCTTGATAGTATATTGGACGAAGGGTCATTCCGTGAGTATGACAAAGAAATGGTTTCATTAAATCCACTCGAGTTTCCAGGTTATGAAGAGAAACTAGAGAGCGATCGTAAGAAGACTGAATTGAACGAAGCGGTTGTAACTGGTGAAGGAACAATTGATGACATGCTTGTTGTTGTTGCAGTAATGGATTCTCGTTTTCGAATGGGGAGCATGGGCTCTGTAGTAGGAGAGAAAATCGCCCGTGCGGTTGAAAAGGCGTACGACTTACAAGTTCCATTTATTATCTTTACTGCTTCGGGTGGTGCCCGTATGCAAGAAGGTATATTAAGTTTAATGCAAATGGCAAAAACAAGCGTAGCTTTGAAAAAGCATAGTAATGCAGGAGGATTATTTATTTCTGTTATGACTCACCCGACGACGGGCGGGGTTTCAGCGAGTTTCGCTTCACTTGGTGATTATAATCTTGCAGAACCAGGTGCACTTATCGGATTTGCTGGTAGACGTGTAATTGAACAAACGGTGCGTGAGAAACTACCGGAAGATTTCCAAACGGCAGAATTCTTACTAGATCATGGTCAATTAGATGCGGTGGTGCATCGTGATGATATGAGAGAATCGCTTCGCAAGATTTTAGAAGTTCATCAAGGAGGGGGAATGGCTGTATGGCAGAGCTAGAATTTGAAAAACCAGTTGTTGAGCTAAGAAATAAGATTCGTGAACTGAAAGACTATACGAAAAACAGCCAGATGGACTTCAGTGAGGAGATTCGTATTTTGGAAGACAAGCTAGAAAATTTAGAGGAAGATATATACGGTAATCTGAAAGTATGGGACCGTGTTCAAATTGCTCGTCATGCAGAACGACCGACAACGCTCGATTATATTGAGCACTTATTTACTGATTTTTTCGAATGTCATGGAGATCGTCTATTTGGCGATGATGCAGCGATTGTCGGCGGCATTGCGAAATATAAAGGGATGCCTGTAACTGTAATTGGGCATCAGCGCGGAAAAGATACGAAAGAAAATATTCGCCGTAACTTTGGAATGCCTCATCCAGAAGGATATCGAAAAGCATTACGCTTAATGAAGCAGGCGGAAAAGTTCAATCGTCCTATTATTTGTTTTATTGATACGAAAGGGGCTTATCCTGGTAAAGCTGCTGAAGAACGTGGTCAAAGTGAAGCTATCGCCCGCAATTTATTTGAAATGGCAGGTTTAACTGTACCTGTTATTTGTATTGTTATCGGTGAAGGTGGTAGTGGCGGTGCGCTGGGCCTTGGAGTTGGAGATTACATTCATATGCTAGAAAATTCCACTTATTCTGTTATTACACCAGAGGGTGCAGCGGCAATTCTTTGGAAAGATGCAGGAAAAGCAAAGGAAGCTGCAGAGGCAATGAAAATTACAGCAGCAGATTTGAAAGAATTAGGTGTAATTGATGAAATTATTCCAGAGGCAAAAGGTGGAGCTCACCGTAATCTTTTGAAACAGTCAGAAAATATAGACTTAATGATTAGAAAAACTTTTGAACAATTAAACGAAATTTCGAAAGATGAATTAATCGAAAAACGTTATGAAAAATATATGAAAATTGGGCAAGTTTCGTTTTCAAACGCTTCCATTGGGATAAAATAAGAAAAGCGTGCGTTCCTCTTCGCGAATGCACGTTTTTATTATGAAAAGACACATCTTCTCCATTGTGTTTTTATATTTTTTCGTGTTATTTTATTATAAGGCAAATAATCTTTATGAGGTGAGTACAAATGAAACGTATTGGTGTATTAACAAGTGGTGGAGATTCACCTGGTATGAATGCTGCCATTCGTGCAGTTGTTCGTAAAGCGATTTTCCATGATATTGAAGTATATGGTATTTACCATGGATACGCTGGATTAATTTCTGGTCACATTGAAAAATTAGAACTTGGTTCTGTTGGCGATATTATCCACCGCGGTGGTACGAAATTATATACAGCAAGATGTCCTGAGTTTAAAGATCCAGAAGTACGACTAAAAGGTATCGAGCAATTAAAGAAACATGGTATCGAAGGACTTGTTGTTATTGGTGGAGATGGTTCTTACCAAGGCGCTAAAAAATTAACTGAACAAGGATTCCCATGTGTTGGTGTACCAGGTACAATCGACAATGATATCCCTGGAACAGACTTCACAATTGGTTTCGATACAGCTTTAAACACTGTTATTGATGCAATTGATAAAATCCGTGACACAGCTACATCTCATGAACGTACATATGTTATCGAAGTAATGGGACGTCACGCTGGTGATATCGCATTATGGGCTGGTTTAGCTGATGGTGCAGAAACAATCTTAATTCCAGAAGAAGAGTATGACATGGATGATGTTATCGCTCGTCTGAAGCGCGGTAGTGAACGTGGTAAAAAACACAGTATTATCGTTGTAGCTGAAGGTGTTGGAAGTGCAATTGACATCGGTAAGCACATTGAAGAAGCAACAAACTTTGATACTCGTGTAACTGTATTAGGTCACGTACAACGTGGCGGATCACCAAGTGCACAAGACCGTGTATTAGCAAGTCGTCTTGGCGCAAGAGCAGTTGAATTATTAATTGCTGGTAGAGGTGGACGTTGTGTAGGTATTCAAGATAACAAACTTGTTGATCATGATATTATCGAAGCGTTAGCTCAAAAGCATACAATCGATAAAGATATGTATCAATTATCTAAAGAATTATCCATCTAATCGGCGTAATGTCGGATATTTGGGAACGGTTTCATAATTTTCGGAGGTGCAATATGCGTAAAACTAAAATTGTATGTACTATAGGTCCTGCTAGTGAAAGTATTGAAAAATTAGAGCAATTAATTGAAGCAGGTATGAACGTTGCTCGTTTAAACTTCTCTCATGGTAGCCATGAAGAGCACGGAGCTCGTATTAAAAACATTCGTGAAGCTTCAAAGAAAACTGGTAAAACAGTTGGTATCTTACTTGATACAAAAGGTCCAGAAATCCGTACTCACGACTTCGTAGACGGACAAGCTGAGCTTGTAACAGGTGCAGAAGTAGTTCTTTCTACTGAGCAAGTATTAGGTACTGCAGAGAAGTTCTCTGTATCTTATGCTGGTCTTTATGACGATGTAGACCCAGGTTCTCGCATTCTAATCGATGACGGTCTTATCGAACTAGAAGTAATCGAAAAAGCTGATGGAAACATCCGTACAAAAGTTCTTAACAGCGGAACTGTGAAAAATAAAAAAGGTGTTAACGTACCAAACGTAAGCATTAAGCTTCCTGGTATCACTGAAAAAGACGTAAAAGATATCATCTTCGGTATCGAGCAAAAAGTTGATTTCATCGCAGCTTCATTCGTACGTAAAGCGTCTGACGTATTAGAAATCCGTGAATTATTAGAAGAGCATAACGCTCAATACATCCAAATCGTACCAAAAATCGAAAACCAAGAAGGTATCGACAACATCGATTCAATCTTAGAAGTTTCTGACGGTTTAATGGTAGCTCGTGGTGATATGGGTGTAGAAATTCCACCAGAAGAAGTACCATTAGTACAAAAACGTCTAATCAAAAAATGTAACGTGTTAGGTAAACCAGTTATTACTGCGACACAAATGTTAGACTCTATGCAACGTAACCCACGTCCAACTCGTGCGGAAGCAAGTGACGTAGCTAACGCAATCTTCGATGGTACAGATGCAATCATGCTTTCAGGTGAAACAGCTGCTGGTCAATACCCGGTAGAAGCAGTAACAATGATGGCTAACATTGCAGTACGTGTTGAAAAATCATTACAATACGAAGATATGTTCAAAAAACGTATTAAAGAGTTCACTCCAACAATTACAGATGCAATTAGCCAATCTGTTGCGCATACAGCACTTGCTCTTGATGTAGCTGCAATCGTAGCTCCAACAGAAAGTGGACATACTGCGAAAATGATCTCTAAATACCGTCCAAAATCTCCAATCGTAGCTGTAACATCTGACGAGCAAGTAGGGCGTCGTCTTGCGCTTGTTTGGGGTGTACAAGCATTTATGGCTGAGAAGCGCGCGGCTTCAACTGACGAAATGCTAGATACAGCAATTCAAACAGGTATGGATGCAGGTCTAATCGGACTTGGAGATACTGTAGTAATTACCGCTGGTGTTCCAGTTGCTGAAACTGGTACAACAAACTTAATGAAAATCCACGTTGTTGGTGAAGAAGTTGCTAAAGGACAAGGAATCGGTCGTAAAGCTGCAAAAGGTAAAGTAGTTGTAGCAAAAACAGCTGCTGAAGCTGTAGCGAACGTAAACGAAGGTGATATCCTTGTTACAACAAGTACTGATAAAGATATGATTCCTGCAATCGAAAAAGCTGCTGCTTTAGTTGTAGAAGAAGGTGGCTTAACAAGCCATGCGGCTGTTGTAGGCGTATCAATCGGTATTCCTGTTATCGTTGGTGTAAGCGGCGTAACAGTAACTTTAAAAAATGGCCAAGAAGTAACAGTTGATGCAGCACGCGGAATTGTTTATAATGGACATGCGGAAGTGCTATAAGTAATACGGAGAGAAGGATCGGAGTCCTTCTCTTTTTTTTTACACAAAAACGAGATGGAATTAGCTTAAAATGCCTAGAATTGCTTTTGAAAGCTGTTTGTTATGGGTTTTAATATGAAAGGGTATCTATATTTCATATGATGTATATAGGCGTTGTGAGGGCGTTAAAAGTGAGTTGAGAGAGAGGTGTAGAACTATGAAGTGGTTACTATTCTTGTTTATTTTAATACCGGCGATTGAGATTACGGTCTTAATTGGATCAAGTCAGGTAATAGGATTATGGTCTACGTTCGCTATGATTGTATTTACAGGTGTTGTAGGTGTGTATTTGGCGAAAAGACAAGGATTTAAAGTGCTTGGAGAAATTCGATCTAAGTTGAATAGAGGGGAAATGCCAGGTGAGGCAGTACTAGATGGTATTTTTGTATTTGTAGGAGGTATTCTCTTGGTGCTTCCTGGGTATGTGACAGATGTGCTAGGGTTTATATGCGTGATCCCTATTACGAGAGCTTTATTGAAGCCGCTTGTTATGAAGTGGATGGAATGGAAATTTAGAAAGAACTCTACTATTATCATTCAGAAATAGCACTTAGATTATAACGATCTAAGTGCTATTTTTTTGTCTTGTAAGAGGAGAGGAACTTTGTGATTGAAGTTTGGCTTTATCGCACCATTTGTGGGGTGGATTTCTATCTCAAAGCTGTGCTGCTCGTAAGTGTCTGATGCGTGGGGGATGAACAAAACGTTCGCTTATTATATTTGCTATATAATTTTCGTTTGAACTCTTGTTGTGCTTCTATTAAACGTGTGATTTTTAAGTGCTATTAATTTGGATGAATAAGATGGAGAGAAATGCAGCTAAATTAAAGTTTTGCTTTCGTATATAAATGAACGATTGGTGTAAAGAATTCATATAAAAGGCGAGGATTGTAGTTGAAGCCTTATTCTATGCTATTTTGTATATTTATTCATTTACATAAAAAGTAATAAATGTAAGTAATAAATATAGATAAAATAGAATAAAAATGTATTTTTGATTAGAAAATGTGTTTTTTTTATGCAAAAAAACAAGAGGATTATCCTTTTTTGGGTAATACTCTTGTTACATGTGAGTAGTGTGAAAAAATAAGTGAAAGGAATAATCAGTGGGAAATTCCCACTGATTACAGCTTGTTTTTTATATGAATTAGAAACTTTTATTTTGAAGGTGAACCTTTAATATATTTCCACAAGTCATGGAAGACATTAGCTTTGTGTAATGTATTAAGTAGTACTAAGGTGACTGGGCCGATGATTAATCCTAAAAAGCCAAAAAGCTTAAAGCCGACAAATAGAGCGACGAGTGTTGCTAATGGATCGAGACCGATGTTAGATGAAAGCACTTTCGGTTCCATAATTTGTCTTTGGACAATCACGACGATGTATAAAATGAGAAGACCAATGGCGAATGCGGTATCGCCAGTGAAAAATACGTATATAACCCATGGAACGAAGACTGCGCCTGTTCCTAAATATGGTAGTAAATCTACAACTCCTGTAATAATCGCAATAGTAATGGCGTATGGTACGCGTAATATTAAAAGGCCGATCAGTACAATGACGGTTGTCATAGATACGAGTGTAAGTTGTGCTTTCACAAAACCAAATAAAGCTTTTTTTAAGTCGACAAAAATAGTTTTTCCGTAGCCATGTACACGATTTGGTAGTAATTTTCTTGCTTTTTGAGCAAGACGGTGCCAATCGTAACTAATGAAGAAAGTGGCTAATAAAATGAATACAAGGACAGTTAACGTTGTTGGCAGTGCACTAATGAAATTCGTTAATCCGCTTATAATGGCGGTTAAAAGTTCTTTCATTTGTGTTGTTGCTTCTGTTCCTAAGTTTTGAATGTTTTGTGTAATTGTATAGCGCTGTGGTTCTCCAAGATGATTAAATTTAGAGATTAAATCATCGTAGAGAGGCATAATATGATTAAGTGCAAATTGCTGAGCGAATGTAACGATATCCGGAAACTTTACTGTAACAAGTTGGAGTAAGTATGTTGTGGCAGATATTGCTTCAGTCACAAGATATGTAACAAGTCCAACGATAGCTCCAAATACGAGAATTAAGCTAACGAGTACTGCTAGTGCGCGAGGAAATTGTAGTTTTTGATTAAGGAAATTGACGACAGGATTAATCAAATAAGCAAATGCAAAAGCGATAATAAAAGGATAGATAAGCCCTGACATGTATAGTAATACATAGAACCCAGCTATCGTTGCTACAATGACAAATATGAGTCGCAATATCGTATATAGTAAGTTTCGGTTCAAAGATGTATACCTCCCATTCCGATTTGGATTATCCTAATTCGTTCAACTTATAACTAACGTGCTCTGCTGATTAAAGTCTCACTTTATCGGCAGTAAATCTCCCGCCAAAGCCCAATTGATGAAGGCTAATAATTAGTGGAAGATGCCCAACTGATCAAAGTGTTACTTTATGTTATAGTGGAATGATGGATTTAGCCTGCTTTTTTCGGTATATGAATGGCTGTGAAAGCCTATTGGTGATGCTACTACTATATGGTAAAAACTTCATTTTCTCTTCTTTTTATTTTACCTGTTTCTTATTAGAAAAGAAAGAAGAGACGACTGTTTTCAAAAATGTATACATGCTTAAATTTTTTTGGTGAAAGTCTCTTTTTTAAATTTTAAAATGTATAAAAAATTGAAGGTGTTATCGATAAATAGGCATCTGTATAGCATGTATAACGATAGGTTTAAAGGTATTTTTGTTTTGAAATGAGTTCATTATTTTCAGAAAGGAAGTGTAAACATGATTAGTCAGTCAACGTTATTTTTATTCATACTACTTATTATAGGACTTATTGCTAAAAACCAATCGCTTACTGTAGCTATTGGTGTGTTATTTCTATTCAAATTTACGTTTTTAGGAGATAAGGTCTTTCCTTATTTACAAACGAAAGGAATTAACCTAGGTGTAACGGTCATTACAATAGCGGTGCTAGTACCGATTGCGACGGGGGAAATAGGTTTTAAACAACTTGGAGAAGCGGCGAAATCGTATTATGCGTGGATTGCTTTAGCTTCAGGTGTAGCAGTCGCTTTGTTAGCGAAAGGCGGCGTGCAATTGTTGACAACGGATCCTCATATTACAACTGCGCTTGTTTTTGGGACAATTATAGCGGTTGCGTTATTTAATGGGGTTGCTGTTGGTCCGTTAATTGGGGCTGGAATTGCCTATGCGGTTATGAGTATTATACAAATGTTTAAATAAGGAATTTTATAGTAATATAAAATTTTTGAATTCTTTCTGTTCACAAAAGTCAGATAATTGTTTATAATAGGATTAGAAACTTTGAAAAGTTACATAACAGCAGAGACTTTACACCAGATAAAATAAAAACAACATAAAACAATTTTATAATGATATTGTTTTATGTTGTTTTTATCATAAAACTCTTCGGAATGTGTTTTCCTCACTAACTTGTTGTTTTGAGCGTGAGGATTCGGGGAGACATTCACGCTCATGCTTTCCATGTAAACAATGGACAATAAGAGGGGAACATCGCAACAAATTTGCATGATCGTGCATTTTGCTTGCCTAAAGAGTGAACGGGCGTTCATAATTCATAAGGGGAGCAAATAGATATAAGGAGCAAGGTTGGGAGAATTTTCAGGAAAAGGAGAGAATGTCATGACTGTTATTCGAGGTTTAGAAGGGGTAGTAGCAACAACATCATCTGTGAGCTCTATTATTGATGATACATTAACTTATGTTGGGTATAATATTGATGATTTAGCTGAGAATGCTACGTTTGAAGAAGTAGTGTACTTATTATGGCACCGCAAGCTTCCTAATGAAAAAGAACTAGCGGAATTTAATGAAATTGTATCTGAATACTATAAAGTTCCAGGTGAGATTTTAACATATTTGAAACAAGTAGATTTAAAAGTTGCACATCCGATGTCTGTTTTACGAACTGCAATTTCCATGCTATCATTATACGATGAGAGCGCTGAAATTATGGATGAAAAGTCTAATTATTTGAAAGCGGTTAAATTACAGGCTCAAGTGGGAACTTTAGTTGCTGCTTACGCGAGAATCCGTAAAGGTTTAGATATTGTTGAGCCAAGAAAGGATTTATCATTAGCTGCAAACTTCTTGTACATGTTAAATAATCGCGAGCCAAATGAAGTTGAAATTGAAGCTTTTGATAAGGCGCTTGTACTTCATGCAGATCATGAGTTAAACGCTTCTACATTTACTGCACGTGTTTGCGTAGCTACACTTTCAGATGTATATTCTGGTATTACAGCAGCAATTGGTGCATTAAAAGGTCCTCTTCACGGTGGGGCAAATGAAAATGTAATGAAGATGTTAACTGAAATTGGCGAAGAAGAAAATGTAGAGTCATATATTCATAATGCTCTTCAAAATAAAGTGAAAATCATGGGCTTTGGCCATCGTGTGTATGAGCAGGGTGATCCACGTGCAAAACACTTACGTGAAATGTCTAAGAGATTATGCGTGCTTTTAGGAGAAGACAAATGGTATAATATGTCTATCAAAATTGAAGACATTGTAACAAAAGAAAAAGGTCTTCCACCAAATGTTGATTTCTATTCAGCTTCTGTATACCATTGTCTAGGAATTGACCATGACTTATTTACACCTATTTTTGCAATTAGCCGTATGTCAGGCTGGTTAGCTCATATTCTAGAACAATATGAAAACAACCGTTTAATCCGTCCGCGTGCTGATTATAATGGACCAACGCATCAAGTGTATGTTCCAATTGCACAAAGATAAGCGAAAAACACTATTTCGATAGTGAAAATACGCTTTCAAAAGTCTGATTTTTTCGGAAAGATGTAATGATTAGAATATTTTAATTTGACTAACGGTTTGAACTGAGGGGTTATTCCCTCAGTTTCATACATATGAAATTTCAAACATGGGGGTTATCACATTGACGACAGGTGAAAAAATTACTGTAACTAATGGTGTTATGAATGTACCAAACAATCCGATTATTCCATTTATCGAAGGAGATGGAATTGGTCCTGATATTTGGGCAGCTGCATCTCGCGTAATAGAAGCAGCAGTTGAAAAAGCTTATGATGGTGAGAAGAAAATCGTTTGGAAAGAAGTGCTTGCAGGGGAAAAAGCATTCAACCAAACAGGCGAATGGTTACCAGAAGAGACTTTAAATTTAATCCGCGAATATTTAATCGCAATCAAAGGTCCACTTACAACTCCAGTTGGCGGTGGTATTCGTTCTCTAAACGTAGCACTTCGTCAAGAATTAGATCTATATGTATGTCTACGTCCAGTTCGTTATTTTGAAGGTGTTCCTTCACCTGTAAAACGTCCGGAAGATACTGATATGGTTATTTTCCGTGAAAATACAGAAGACATTTATGCTGGAATTGAATATGCACAAGGATCTCCAGAAGCAGAAAAAGTTCTTGCTTTCTTAAAAGAAGCAATGGGTGTTAATAAAATCCGCTTCCCAGAAACATCTGGTATTGGTATTAAACCAATCTCAGAAGAAGGGACAAAGCGTCTTGTTCGTGCTGCAATTCAATATGCAATTAACGAAAAACGTTCTTCTGTTACATTAGTTCATAAAGGAAACATTATGAAATTTACAGAAGGTGCTTTCAAAAACTGGGGTTACGAAGTAGCGGAACAAGAATTCGGCGACAAAGTATTTACTTGGGCTGAATATGATCGCATTGTTGAAAAAGATGGTAAAGATGCAGCGAATAAAGCGATGGCAGACGCTGAAGTGGCTGGAAAAATCATCGTAAAAGATTCTATTGCAGACATCTTCTTACAACAAATTTTAACTCGTCCACGTGAGTTCGATGTTGTTGCAACAATGAACTTAAATGGTGACTATATCTCTGATGCACTTGCTGCACAAGTAGGTGGAATTGGTATTGCACCTGGTGCAAACATTAACTATGTGACTGGACATGCTATCTTTGAAGCTACACATGGTACAGCTCCAAAATATGCAGGTTTAGATAAAGTAAACCCATCTTCAGTTCTTCTTTCAGGTGTATTATTATTAGAACACTTAGGATGGAATGAAGCAGCGAAATTAGTAACAGATTCAGTTGAGAAAACAATTGCATCAAAAGTAGTAACATATGACTTCGCTCGCCTAATGGAAGGCGCAACAGAAGTGAAATGTTCTGAGTTTGCTAATGAGCTTATTAAAAACATGGATGTAGCGATAATCAAAAACGCATAATTAAAGCGGGGGGGTAAATTATGACAATCAAACGCAAGAAGGTTTCAGTCATCGGTGCAGGATTTACAGGAGCAACAACGGCATTCTTATTAGCACAAAAAGAACTTGCAGATGTTGTATTAGTGGACATTCCACAACTGGAAAATCCAACAAAAGGGAAAGCGTTAGATATGTTAGAAGCGAGCCCAGTACAAGGTTTTGATGCTAACATTATTGGAACATCTGATTACGCAGATACTGCTGATTCTGACGTTGTCGTTATTACAGCAGGTATTGCACGTAAGCCTGGTATGAGCCGTGATGACTTAGTAGCAACGAACTCTAAAATTATGAAAAGTATTACGCGCGACATTGCAAAACATTCACCAAATGCAATTATTGTTGTGTTAACAAATCCAGTTGATGCAATGACATATTCTGTATTTAAAGAAGCGGGATTCCCGAAAGAGCGTGTAATCGGCCAATCGGGCGTATTAGATACAGCTCGTTTCCGTACATTCATCGCACAAGAATTAAATCTTTCTGTAAAAGATATTACAGGATTTGTTCTTGGTGGACATGGTGACGACATGGTACCTCTTGTGCGTTATTCTTATGCAGGCGGTATTCCGTTAGAAACGTTAATTCCGAAAGAGCGTTTAGAAGCAATCGTAGAACGTACACGTAAAGGTGGCGGTGAGATTGTAGGCTTATTAGGAAACGGTAGTGCATATTACGCACCAGCAGCTTCTTTAGTTGAAATGACAGAAGCAATCTTAAAAGATCAACGCCGTGTATTACCAGCTATTGCGTACCTTGAAGGTGAGTATGGTTATAGTGACCTTTACTTAGGGGTACCAGTAATTCTAGGTGGTAACGGAATTGAAAAAATTATTGAATTAGAACTTCTTGCAGATGAAAAAGAAGCGTTAGATCGCTCTGTAGAATCTGTACGCAACGTAATGAAAGTTCTTGTTTAATAATTGAATAGTAGTGAAAAAGATTCGGGATCCCGAATCTTTTTCTACTATTTACCGAATTGTTTTTTTGAAATAATATGAAAACGCTATCATTTGTAATATCCTATAATGAAACTGTAGATTTATACTATACATTGCCCTCATCATAGTAAATTTCGGATAAGGTATCGTTTTTAGTAGGATAATAAGGTGAAAAAATCGGAGGGGATTGTAACATGTTAAAGAAAAAAGTTCAAATTGGTCGTAAAATGGATGAAATTACAGTAGGAGAGAAATTATCTATTACTGAAAAAATTGAGGATAAAGATTTGTTATTGTACTTAGGGTTAACGAATGATGCCAATCCATTATATATTCAGCATGATTACGCATCCCAAACTCCGTATGAAAAGCCGATTGTACCAAGCATTATGCTAACGGGGATGATTACAACGGCGGTTACGAAATATTTACCGGGTCCAGGAAGTCATATTACTAGGAAGGACCTTACGTTCGTGAAGCATGTTCACCATTATGAAACGTTACAAATCCACTTTGAAGTTGTGGCTGTTTCTGAGGAGGAACATACAATTGATATGCTTGTATCTGCTCATGATGAAAAAGGAGAAACTGTTGTAAAGGGTTCATTAACAGTAACGCCACCTTTTAAATCTGTTTCCATTATGGAAAAAGCATTAGATAATTTTTAAAAGATGAAAATATGAATAGCGCTAGCATCCTTATTAAAAGGATGCTAGCGCTATTTTTAGTTGAAAAATCCTTCTTTGAACCCTTCAGCAAATTCTGAGCAACCCGTTTTAATCGTATCCCAGCTCGGAGCGTTGAAAGCAAGGATACATGTGACTGCTAAAGATAGAATGGGTAGTATTAGTCGCATAATAGACCTCCAAATTATATTAATTTGTATATTGAGATTAATCATATAACCATCGGTAATTGAAGTCAATGAAAGGAGTGATTCTTTTAGGTGAGGTGGAAAAGAGAGGACGTTATCTTTGAAACGATACGAGAAGCTGAAGTGTGGGTCGATTCGATCGCAAATGAAATGTATGGAAGAGTATTTGATGGATATGAAACACTAGACTATAAAATTGCATACGCTCTCGCGTTTTTCCTAGCACAAAATCAAGATTTTATCCCGCATTAACGGGCAGTAAGATCCCACCTCAAAATTCAGCGAAAGCAAAGAAGTTAGGTGGGGAATCAACTGCCCGTAAAAGCCCGATTGATTCAACTAATAATCAGTGGGGAATGAACACCCCCACTGATTAAAGTTTCACTTTATAGTTCATACGGAAGTGAGCTTTAAAGAAGAGAGAGTAATCTATAAAGTTTGGCAAAATCCTGTGTAGTAGTTGCAGGTGAAGCGTAATTACGTCTGTTTTCTCAATTCTACACAAACGATCTCCATGAATAGACAATTATATTGAGAGGGACCTTGTTTTCTAGTATGATGAGAATAACGGGGAAAATACTAGGATGAAGAAGGTTTCAAGTCTATAACTTGGAGGAAAAGAATGAACAATCGTATTTTAGTAGTTGATGATGAGGAATTTATCTTAACTTTAATTGAATTTAATTTACAACAAGCTGGGTTTGAAGTTATAACAGCGATGGATGGAGAAATGGCGCTTCAAAAAGCGACAACAGAACGCCCAGATTTAATTATATTAGATTTAATGCTTCCGAAAATGGATGGTATGGAAGTGTGTAAAGAATTACGATTGCAGCGCGTTATGACGCCGATTTTAATGTTAACGGCAAAAGATGATGAGTTTGATAAGGTGCTAGGCCTTGAACTTGGGGCAGATGATTATATGACGAAGCCATTTAGTCCAAGAGAAGTTGTTGCTCGTGTGAAGGCGATTTTGCGCCGCACGAAATTACAACAAGAAGAACAAGTTGCAGAAGCGCCAGATGAAGATAGCATCACAATTGCAGAACTTAAAATTTTACCGGAGTTTTATGAGGCTTATTTCCAAGGAAGAAAGCTTGAATTAACACCAAAAGAATTTGAACTACTTGTGTATCTCGCGAAAAATAAAAGTCGCGTGTTGACGCGTGATCAATTATTAAGTGCTGTATGGAATTACGATTTTGCTGGTGATACACGAATTGTTGATGTTCATATTAGCCATTTGCGCGATAAAATTGAACAAAATACAAAAAAACCGACGTACATTAAAACGATACGTGGTTTAGGATATAAATTAGAGGAGCCAAAAGGGAATGAATAAATTTCGTTCCAGGCTTCTTTTTACATTTGTTTCTCTTATTGTATTTATTTTAGTTGGACTAGGCTTATTGCTAGAAACTGTGTTTGAAAACTACTATATAGATCATGCTAAAGAGAGAATGGTAAAAGAAACGGAGTATGTTGCGGCGTTAGCAGAAGAGCAAGGTTTTGATAATGTCCTAAAAAATCCATACGTATTTGAAAAGTTAGAAGAAAAAATACCAGCTTCTATCGTATTTGTGGATGAAAAAAAGAAAGTTCAATATAGAAAAGGACAAGAATTGGCATTTAGTCCAGAGACGATTCAAGAACTTTCTTCGGAAGTGGCAAAACAACGAAGTAAAGTGATTACGAAAGAGACAGATCGAAAGAATGAATTTTATCATGCGGTGTTCGTTCAAGATGTAGAAGGAAAACAAGGATACATTTTGGTGAAAAGTACAATCGATCCTTTAAGAGACGTACATCAAAAAACGTGGGGATTATTAATTACCGGATTTGTCATTGCTTGTCTCGTAGTTGTATTTTTGGGTATGAAAATTACAGGGCAATATATTAGGCCAATTGAATCAGTTACGAAAGTTGCAATTGAATTGGCAAAGGGTAATTATAAAGCACGTGCATACGAAAGTCATTCGGATGAAACTGGAATGCTGAGTAAAGCAATTAATATTTTAGCTCGAAATTTACAAGAGATGACACTTGAACAAGAAATGCAGCAAGATCGTCTGCATACGTTAATTGAAAATATGGGAAGCGGAATGATTTTAATTGATAGCCGCGGATATATAAACCTTGTAAACCGCTCTTATAAGGAAACTTTTCACGTAACAGATGAAGAATATTTAGATCGCTTATATTATGAATCGTTTCATCATACAGAAATTATTGAGCTTGTAGAAGAAATCTTTATGACAGAAGTGAAAGTGCGTAAACAAATGTTATTGCCACTTGGAATTGAGCGGAAGCACTTTGAAGTATATGGAGCACCGATTATCGGGACAAACCATGAATGGAAAGGGATTGTTCTCGTATTCCATGACATAACAGAGTTAAAGAAATTAGAACAAATGAGAAAAGACTTTTTAGCGAATGTTTCTCATGAATTAAAGACACCGATTACTTCTATTAAAGGTTTTTCAGAAACACTCTTAGACGGAGCGATGGATAATAAAAAATTCTGCGAACATTTCTTGCACATTATTTTAAAAGAAAGTGAGCGCATGCAAGGGTTAATTGAAGATTTATTAGATTTGTCGAAGATCGAACAACAAGGATTTAAATTAAATATGGGAACCGTTGACATGAAGGGGCTGCTTGAAGATATTCATATGGTGCTTGATAATAAAGCAGGAGAAAAAGAAATCTCTTTACAAGTGAATGTATTAAAACGTGCCTCTGTTATTGGAGATCCAAGTCGTCTGAAACAAATCTTTATTAATTTAATTAATAATGCGATCGTATATACACCGGCTGGAGGCGTTGTTTCAGTAGAGTTAGCGGAAGATAAATATAATGCTTATATAAAAGTATCGGATACTGGAATTGGTATTAGTAAAGAGGAAATTCCGCGTATTTTTGAACGCTTTTACCGAGTGGATAAAGCGAGAAGTAGAAATACTGGTGGTACAGGCCTTGGATTATCAATTGTAAAGCATTTAGTAGAGGCGCATCAAGGTACGATTACAGTAGATAGTGAAGTTGGAGAAGGGACAACGTTTACAGTTGTTTTACCGAAATCAGCAACTGAAAAATAGGATGAAGGATGTTTACAATATATTAACAATAGCTTAATTAAATATTAATAAAGCTCTGTTAATATAATACATGAAAACCCCTTCATCCAAGGAGTAATTTTGGACGAGAATAGTTAAACTGTTCTCGTCACTTCCCTTTATGCCAATATAAGTCTGTTTTATATATGAAAGAAAAGAACCGTTATTTTTCTTCTCTCTATTAGTCATGTTAATATAGAGAGAGGAAAGGAACGGTTTTTTTCTGTGAAAAAAATCATTTCAAATTTGCATGGGGAGGTTTCTGATTTGGAAAAAAAGGTCGTATTAGTAGATGGTAATAATATCGCGTATCGTGCTTTCTTTGCACTACCGCTTTTAAATAACGACAAAGGTATACATACGAACGCAATTTACGGTTTTACAATGATGTTAATGAGAATATTAGAGGAAGAAAAACCGACGCATATGTTAGTAGCATTTGATGCGGGTAAAACGACATTCCGTCATAAAACATATAGTGAGTATAAAGGCGGACGTCAAAAGACCCCACCTGAATTATCAGAACAATTCCCGTTTATTCGTGAGATGCTTGATGCATTCAACGTACCGCGTTATGAATTGGAAAATTATGAAGCGGATGATATTATGGGAACGCTAGCAAAAGAAGCAAGCGAACAAGGAGCAAGTGTAAAAGTTATTTCAGGAGATAAAGATTTACTTCAACTTGTTTCTGATAACACGCTTGTATGTATTCCGCGAAAAGGGATTACGGAAGTAGATGAATATACGAAAGAAGCTTTATTTGAAAAATATAGCTTATCACCAAAGCAAATTATCGATATGAAAGGTTTAATGGGAGACCAATCAGATAATATTCCGGGTGTACCAGGAGTTGGTGAAAAAACTGCGATTAAATTGTTAACACAGTTTGGAACGGTTGAAGAAGTGTATGACAATCTAGATCAAGTAAGCGGGAAGAAATTAAAAGAAAAACTGGAAGCAAATAAAGACCAAGCTCTTATGAGTAAAGATCTTGCAACTATCATTACAGATGCGCCGATTACAGTGCATGTGGATGATATGGAATATAAAGGATATGAAGCAAGTGATGTCGTTCCAATGTTCGAGAGTTTAGGATTTACATCTCTTTTAAATAAATTAGGTGTTACGCCAGAAGAAACGGCTCCAGCTGAATTAGATGATATTACATTTGAGATTGTGGAAGAAGTTACAGAAGAAATGCTTCAGCAAGATAGTGCGCTTATTGTTGAAGTGCAAGAAGATAACTATCATAAAGCAGATATTCAAGGTTTTGGTATTCAAAATGAAAATGGTTGCTACTTTATTCAAAAGGACATTGCTCTTAAGTCAGATGCATTTAAAGACTGGCTTGCAGATGGAGAGATGAGAAAGCATACATTTGATGCGAAGCGTGCAATCGTTGCACTGAAATGGAACGGTATAGATATACAAGGGGTTGACTTTGATCTATTAATCGCTGCTTATTTACTTGACCCGGCTGATACAGATAAAGATTTCCGTACTGTAGCGAAAATGAAAGAAACGCATGCTGTGAAATCTGACGAAGAAGTTTATGGAAAAGGCGCGAAGCGTGCTGTTCCAGAGTTAAAAGTAGTAGCGGAGCATGTAGCTCGTAAAGTGCATGTATTATATGATGTAAAGCAAACATTCGTTGAAGAGCTAGAGAAGAATGAGCAATATGAACTGTTTACAGAGTTAGAATTACCACTTGCGCGTGTATTAGCTGATATGGAAGTAAAAGGTGTAAAAGTTGATACAGAGCGTCTTCGTAATATGGGAGAAGAACTTGCAGGTAGATTAAAGGAAATGGAACAGGAAATTTATAAGCTTGCGGGAACAGAATTTAATATTAATTCACCGAAGCAGCTTGGTGTTATTCTGTTTGAGAATTTAAACTTACCGGTTATTAAAAAGACGAAAACAGGTTATTCTACGTCAGCTGATGTACTAGATAAGCTTATGGATCACCATGAAATTATTCCAAACATTTTACATTATCGTCAATTAGGGAAACTAAATTCAACTTACATTGAAGGTTTACTGAAAGTTGTACATGAAGATTCATCTAAAATTCATACTCGCTTTAATCAAGTGTTAACGCAAACAGGTCGATTAAGTTCGACGGATCCGAACTTGCAAAATATCCCGATTCGATTAGAAGAAGGAAGAAAGATTCGTCAGGCATTTGTTCCATCAGAAGAAGGTTGGATTATGTATGCGGCTGATTATTCACAAATCGAGCTGCGTGTATTAGCTCATATTGCAAATGATAAAGGGCTAGTTGAAGCATTCCAACATGACATGGATATTCATACGAAAACAGCTATGGATGTATTTGGCGTTGAAAAAGATGAAGTAACTTCAAATATGAGACGACAAGCGAAAGCTGTTAACTTCGGAATTGTGTATGGTATTAGTGATTACGGTCTTTCGCAAAACTTAGGGATTACAAGAAAAGCAGCAGCGGAATTTATTGAAAAGTATTTAGAAAGTTTCCCTGGTGTACAAGAATACATGGAGGACATCGTAAAAGATGCGAAACAAAAAGGATATGTGGCTACATTATTAAATCGTCGCCGTTATATTCCAGAAATTACAAGTCGTAATTTCAATTTACGTAGCTTTGCTGAGCGTACAGCGATGAATACACCAATTCAAGGTACTGCAGCAGATATTATTAAAAAAGCGATGATTATTATGGCAGATCGTTTAGAAGAAGAAGGCTTACAAGCGCGTCTTCTTCTGCAAGTACACGATGAATTAATATTTGAAGCACCAAAAGAAGAAATTGAAAAATTAGAGCAGCTTGTACCTGAAGTAATGGAGCATGCAATTGAACTCGCAGTTCCGCTGAAAGTTGATTATTCTTACGGTCCAACTTGGTACGACGCAAAATAAGGAAGTGATGAAATGCCTGAATTACCAGAGGTTGAAAACGTCAGACGGACACTTGAAAATCTTGTAACAGGAAAAACGATTGAAGATGTTATTGTTACTTATCCAAAAATAGTGAAACGACCGGATGATGCAGAAATCTTTAAAGAAATGCTAAAAGGCGAGAAGATTGAAAATATAAAGCGAAGAGGAAAGTTTTTGCTTCTATATGTAACAAATTATGTTATTGTTTCACATTTGCGTATGGAAGGAAAGTTTTTACTACATCAAGAGGATGAGCCGATTGATAAACATACGCACGTCCGTTTCTTATTTACAGATGGAACTGAATTACATTATAAAGATGTGAGAAAGTTTGGTACGATGCATCTCTTTAAGAAAGGTGAAGAGATGAATCAAATGCCTCTTGCTGACTTAGGTCCGGAGCCGTTTGATGCTGAATTGACACCGCAGTATTTACAAGAAAGACTGCAAAAGACAAATCGTAAAATAAAAGTTGTGCTATTGGACCAGCGTCTTTTAGTAGGGCTTGGAAATATATATGTTGATGAAGTTTTATTCCGTTCTCAAATTCATCCGGAACGAGAAGCTTCTTCTTTAACAGTAGAAGAAATTGAGCGGATTTATGAGGCTACCGTTACAACGTTAGGTGAAGCGGTAAAACGTGGCGGAAGTACAATTCGGACGTATATCAACTCACAAGGGCAAATTGGTTCATTCCAAGAACTCCTAAATGTATATGGAAAAAAAGGAGAGCCGTGTGTAACTTGTGGTACGATATTAGAAAAAACAGTTGTCGGCGGGCGAGGAACGCATTACTGCCCAATTTGTCAGCCTAGAATATAGAAAAGAGATAACATCGGATAGGCATTTGTCATATACATACAGCAGAGCTATGTATAAGGGAGGAGCTTACCGATGTACCTTTATTTATCTCTTATTTTATTAGCTTTTACATTAAGCTTAGATAGCTGTAGTGTAGGGCTAACATATGGGTTAAGAAGCGTAAGAATTCCACTAAAATCAATTATAATTATCGGAATCTGTTCAGCGGCTGTTATGCTTGTTTCAATGGGAATTGGACATATGATCGCGAAAATATTTTCACCTGTTATCGCAACGCGTATCGGTGGGCTTGTTCTTATTGGAATAGGGATTTGGGTGTTATATCAATTTTTTCGAAGTGAGAAAAAAGAAGAACCGAAGCAAGAGGAGAAGGTCTGGAAATTAGAGATTGCCTCGCTAGGGCTAGTAATTCAAATTTTACGGAAACCGACTGTAGCAGACTTTGATAAATCAGGCACCATTTCTGCAGGGGAAGCATTACTTCTTGGTATCGCTCTTTCTGTAGATTCATTTGGTGCTGGAATTGGTGCATCTTTATTAGGGTATGCACCCGCTATGATGGCGATATTAGTTGCAGTTATGAGTTCTTTGTTTTTATTTATTGGAATGAAACTTGGGACGGTTTTATCGAATATGAAGTGGTTACAAAAATTTACATTCCTGCCTGGAGTATTACTCATTATTATTGGAATTTGGAAAATGTAAGTATGGGCGTGGAACATTAGTTTCGCGCCTTTTATTATGAGGAGGATTATGATGACAGTAGTAATTGGATTAACAGGAGGCATTGCAAGTGGAAAAAGTACAGTGTCTCAAATGCTTCGTGAATTGAGCATACCAGTTATTGATGCAGATATTATTGCGCGAGAAGTTGTAGAGCGAGGAAAACCAGCATATAACAAAATAGTAGAAGTATTTGGAACGGAAGTGTTACAAAAAGACGGAGAACTGAATCGGCCGAAATTAGGGAGTGTCGTTTTCTATAATGAAGAAAAACGATTGCAGTTAAACAAAATTGTTCATCCTGCAGTACGTGAGGAAATGAATAGACAAAAGGAAATGTACATAAAAGAAAGTATGCAAGCGATTGTGTTAGATATCCCTCTTTTATTTGAAAGTAAATTAACAAGTCTCGTTGACCGTGTTTTAGTTGTAGCAGTTACGCCTGATACACAATTAGAACGTTTGATGAAACGAAATGGTTTTTCGGAAGAAGAAGCAACGGCGCGTATTCAATCTCAAATGCCGTTAGCAGAAAAAGTGAAAAATGCAGATGAAGTGATAAATAATGATGGCACAATTATGGGAACGAAAACACAATTGCAGGTAATTTTAAAGAAATGGAACATTATTGACTAAAAAATTGTGAAATTAATGAAAATGCTTAGTGACATATCCCCTTTTTGTGTTATACTATTATTGGGATTGGAGATAAATAGTATAACGCATTCAAGGGGGATAACATATTATGACTCGTGTGGCAATTAATGGATTTGGACGTATTGGGAGAATGGTATTTCGTCAAGCAATAAAAGAAAGCGCATTCGAAATTGTAGCAATCAATGCAAGCTATCCATCTGAAACGTTAGCACACTTAATTAAATATGATACAGTTCATGGCAAGTTTGACGGAACAGTAGAAGCATTTGAAGATCACTTATTAGTTGATGGAAAAATGATTCGCCTTTTAAACAACCGCGATCCAAAGGAATTGCCTTGGACAGATTTAGGTGTTGAAGTTGTAATTGAAGCGACTGGTAAATTTAATTCAAAAGAAAAAGCAATTCTTCATGTTGAAGCTGGAGCGAAAAAGGTTATTTTAACAGCGCCTGGTAAAAATGAAGATGTAACAATTGTAGTTGGTGTGAATGAAGACCAATTAGATATTACAAAACATACTGTTATTTCAAATGCATCTTGTACAACAAACTGTTTAGCGCCTGTTGTAAAGGTGTTAGATGAGCAGTTCGGAATTGAAAACGGTTTAATGACGACTGTTCACGCTTATACAAATGACCAAAAAAATATTGATAACCCACATAAAGATTTAAGAAGAGCGCGTGCTTGCGGACAATCAATCATTCCGACAACGACAGGTGCCGCGAAAGCGCTAGCAAAAGTTCTTCCGCACTTAAACGGAAAACTTCATGGTATGGCACTTCGTGTACCAACGCCAAACGTGTCTCTTGTTGACTTAGTAGTAGACGTAAAACGTGATGTGACAGTTGAAGCTATTAATGAAGCTTTCAAAACGGTTGCAAACGGTGCGTTAAAAGGTATTGTAGAATTCAGCGAAGAGCCTTTAGTATCTATCGACTTTAATACAAATACACACTCAGCTATCATTGATGGTTTATCTACAATGGTAATGGGTGATCGTAAAGTGAAAGTACTTGCTTGGTATGATAACGAGTGGGGCTACTCTCGTCGTGTTGTAGATCTTGTAACGTTAGTTGTTGAAGAGTTAGCGAAACAAGAAAATGTGCAACACATTTAAGTGAATAAGGGAGAGGGCAAGGCAATACTTGCCCTCTTTTTTTATTTTTTTCTGAAAAGGAAAAAAATTATATGAGTATATTTTAAAAAGTGGACATACCACGAAACGTTGTGATTGCTGCATTTGTGAATCGTTTATTTTTTTTAGGGAAAAGTAAAGAGGAAAATATGACAGAAAATCGAAAAAACTGTTGTTGCAAAATGAAAATAAACAAAGTATACTAACACTCGTAAACTTAAGAGCTGAGGTACGTAGTCACTACTTAAAGGGTTAGGACCTCTCTGGACTAACTTTCCCCCGTGGTAGTGGAGCAAGCCAAATTGCAAATTAGTTTTCAATTCGAACAGTTAGAATAAATTTACAAGGGGGAACTGTAGAATGGATACTATGGATACGATGGGTCGTCACGTGATCGCTGAACTTTGGGATTGCGATTTCGACAAGCTTAATGACATGCCGTATATTGAACAATTATTTGTGGATGCAGCACTAAGAGCTGGTGCTGAAGTGCGTGAGGTTGCTTTTCATAAATTTGCACCACAAGGTGTAAGTGGAGTAGTAATTATCTCGGAATCACATTTAACAATTCATAGCTTTCCGGAGCACGGTTACGCGAGTATTGATGTTTATACTTGTGGGGATCGTATTGATCCAAATGTTGCTGCAGAATATATTGCAGAAGGTTTAAACGCGAAAACGCGTGAGAGCATCGAGCTTCCTCGAGGCACTGGTAGCTTCGAAATTAAGCAGAGAGAAACAAAAGCTCTTTAAAAAAGAACATAATTGATTTAAAATGTAAAGAGGTGTATAATGCACCTCTTTTTTAGTTTATAAAAAAGAGGAAATATAACGTACTCGTTAGTTGAATAAATTGTACTCTTGCAAATGAGGTAGTGCCCTATATACCATCTTATTTTTAAGGATGAGATGATAAAGTGATGCGCTTAAACTTAAAGTGGTAAGAGAGTTAGAATGAGTTATATAATATTGTATATATATTTTAGGTGAAGTGAGTAGAGAAAAATAAAGAGTATAGTGTAAAGGAGTGAATGAATTGCGTTGTCCATCCTGTTCTCATAATGGTACAAGAGTGTTAGATTCGCGTCCGGTAGACGAGGGGCGCTCTATTCGAAGAAGGAGAGAGTGTGAAAGTTGTTTAAGTCGCTTTACGACCTTTGAAAGGGTAGAAGAGTCACCTCTTATCGTTGTAAAAAAAGAAGGCACACGAGAAGAGTTTAATAAAGAAAAGATTTTACGTGGTTTAATTAAAGCGTGTGAAAAAAGACCAGTATCTTTAAGACAATTAGAAGAAGTAACACAAAGCGTGGAACGTGAACTGCGTAATTTAGGTATATCAGAAGTGAAAAGTGATATGATTGGTGAAATTGTTATGGAAGAACTTCGCGATATTGATGATGTTGCTTACGTACGCTTTGCTTCTGTATATCGTCAATTTAAAGATTTAAATGTATTTATTGAAGAATTAAAAGATATACTGCAAAAAGAAAGAGAGTAGAAGTTGTATTTTATTCTCTTTACATACCGTAAGTAATAGGATAAGAGAGCTAGAAGCGTAAGCTAATAGCTCTTTTTCACTAAGAATTTATATAATGAAGATAGGACGAATGAAGTAGAGGATAGATTGGATGAGAGAAAGGAAAAGCAAGAATGGAAAAACAGTCATGGATGGAGCTATTGCCGATTGATCGTTATAAAGTAAGTGCGAAAGGGCTACTGCATAATTACGACCGAAAAGTATTAACGATGTTGTATCAGCCGTTAATAGGTAGTAGAGCTTTTAGCTTATACATGACACTATGGGGGGAGCTAGAGCAAGATCGTGTATTTGGAAAAGAGAATACGCATCATTCCCTTATGGTGACTATGCAAATGCAACTTCCTGAAATATATGAGGAACGAGTAAAGTTAGAGGCAATTGGACTTTTGAAGGTATATATTAAGAAAGAAAAAGATATTCGAATGTTCATATATGAGTTGCAACCACCTTTATCTCCGAAGCAGTTTTTTGATGATATTGTTTTAAGTATCTTTTTATACAATCGATTGAGTCGGACAAAATATAATCAAGTAAAGCAATATTTCTTAGAAGAAGAATTTGATTTTGCTTCTTATGAAAATGTTACGCGTTCTTTCAATGATGTGTTTGGTTCGTTTAATCCAGGACAGCTTGAGCATGCGCAAGAAGATCTTCGTATTCCAAAAACGACAACTATGCCAAGTAACGAGAAGGGAGACGCTCCGAAAGTTTGGAATGATTTCTTTGACTTCTCTTTATTTGTAGATGGATTGTCCGCTCTTGTTCCTAAAAAGTCGATTACAGATCAAGTGAGAGATTGCGTTATAACACTTGCTTACGTGTATGGTGTAGATGTGTTATCGATGCAAAATATCGTTCTTGGTGCGGTGACAGAGATGCAAACAATTGATATGGAAAGGCTTAGAAAAGGAGCACGCGATTGGTATCAATTTGAAAATGGTCAAGCATTACCGGTATTAAGTGAAAGAGTACAGCCTCATGCTGCACGTACGATGAAAGAGAAAGAGCCTTCATCGCAAGAGGAGATGCTAATAAAGCAGCTAGAGGAAATCTCGCCAAAACAACTATTGAAAGAGATTTCTGGTGGTGCAGAGGCAACGAAAGCGGATTTGCAAATCGTTGAAGATGTCATGATTAATCAAAAATTGACACCAGGAGTTGTGAATGTACTTATTTATTACGTTATGCTACGCTCAGATATGAAACTTGCGAAAACGTATGTCGAGAAGATTGCTGGGCATTGGGCACGTAAAAAGGTCGGTACAGTAGCGGACGCGATGGAGTTAGCGAAAGAAGAGAACCGTCAATATCAAGAGTGGGCTGAGACGAAGAAAAAAGGCCGTACGGCGAAGAAAACGGTACGGAAAGAAATGGTACCAGATTGGCTTAAGGAAGAAGAACCGAAAGAACAAGAGAAAGAAACGGCGAAGAAAGATGTAAGTGTAGAAAAAGATGCAAGTACGTTAGAAGATGAACGAAAACGATTAGAAGAAGTGTTAAAAAAATATAAGCGTGATTAATAGAAGAGAATGAACGCTCTTTGAGGTGAGAAAATGGAGCATATTCAAAATTCATTTGCAAAATTAATGGGAAATGAAAAATTTAAAAATAGATATGAAGTATTAAAGGCAGAAGTAATGGCGCATCCGCGTGTGAAAGAATTTATAGACGAACATAAAGGTGAAGTAACGACTTCTATGATTGAGCGCAGTCTTGTGAAGCTATATGAATATATTGGACAAAGTGTAGGTTGCGTGGATTGTCCGGATTTAGGTTCATGTAAAAATATGCTGCAAGGGTACGAGCCAAAGCTTGTTATTCAAGGAAAGATGATTGATATTCAATACGATCGCTGTGTTAGAAAAGTAGCGCATGACGAGAGAAAGAAATATGAAAAACTCGTTCAAAGTGTATATATGCCAACGGATATTTTACAGGCAACTATGGAAAACTTAGACCCTTCTGATTTAAATGCACGTATCGATGCAATTGGTGCAGCGAATGAATTTTTAAGTACATATGAACCAGGTAAAAAAGCACAAGGTTTATATTTGTACGGTAAATTTGGTGTAGGAAAAACGTACCTTTTAGGAGCAATTGCGAACGAGCTTGCTCGAAAGAAAATAAGTTCGATGCTCGTATACTTCCCAGAATTTTTACGTGAAATCAAAAGTTCGATTCAAGATAATTCGATTGGTGAAAAGATTGATGCGGTTAAACGCGTACAAGTTTTAATGTTAGATGATATCGGGGCAGAAGCGATGTCAAGCTTTGTGCGTGACGATGTGCTTGGTGCAATCTTGCAATTCCGTATGTTAGAAAACTTACCGACGTTCTTTACGTCTAATTTTGATTTTAAACAACTGGAACACCATTTAACGTATACACAGCGTGGTGAGGCTGAAGAAATGAAGGCAGCACGTATTATGGAACGAATTAAATATTTAGCGAAACCAATTCCGATTGGTGGGAAAAACCGTCGTCATAAGTAAAAGAGCAAGCTGAGAAGCTTGCTCTTTTGTATTATAGTGATATTTTCTTTTCAAATATGAGGTCGAAATATTCAGGTTGTCCAGAACTGCCAATCGTAGGGGCGACAATCTGTACGAACCTCCAGTCATCTCTAGCATGTTCTTGAATAATTTCTTGGTAGTCTTCAGCTAGTTTTGAGCGAGTGAGCCCCCAATGGAATTCGACTTTTACGAATTTATATTCGAACATTCAGATACCCCCTTTTAGTGATAAATAAAGTATACAATAAAAAATTCATAGTAGCTTGTATCATTTTTTTCTCTCTCCCTTAATATATATAAAATTAGCAAGCCATATTGAGTGGATTTTCTAACGATAGGAAATGTAATTCTACTAAGAGTGAACTTCCACGGGACGGACTCTTATAGGATTTGTAACGTATAGATACAGTCCTTTAGAGCAGGGATAAAAGGGGGGACAAAAGTGATTGAAATTTGCTTCGAAGAAAAAAATGATGCTATGCACGTATATAGACAATTGCTGAAAAGAGCGGAAGTGTTATATAAGGAAACGAGTGTGTATTTACAGGAGCAAAAAGTGGTGATTCACATACCAGTACGTGAATCGAATTATATTGAAAAAATCTTATTGCCAGTAATGGTGTATTTCATTGTGAATGTGAAACAAAATGAGTGGATTTATACGATCTTAAAAGAAAAGTTTTTTTATGAAGAACAAGAAGAATGTCATCAAATATTGCACATGGCACATGAGATTTTAAAGGGAAGAAGAAAAGGTGTAGCTCAGGATTTAACGCGTAACGCATTTGAGTCATATATTAAGTCTTCTTTAAATAATTGGCTTTGTGATCCGCTCTCATTCTCGTTTTCATCATATATCCGTTTTCGTCTTCGTACATATAGGGAAATGGTGGCTAAACTTGCGGAAGTGGCAATTGATGAGTATAAGATGGAGCAAGAATACCAAATGTTCATTGAAACGCTTCGGCAACAAGTGAGTAGCCGTAAATCACGCTTGTCCTGCGTGCATCTTATTTTTGATGAAAGCTTTATCTTTTATGATGATAAAGGTAGACGTTTAAAACAGGAGAAGTTGGTCCAATATATAGATGAGGAATTATTAAAGCAAAATGATGTATATATTGATACGAAAGTAATTGCGCCGCTTCTTTCTATTTCGCCCAAAAAGATTTATTTATATACGAAAGAACAAGACCATAATATGATTATTACTTTGCGAAATGTGTTTCAAGAACGGGTCCAATTACATGGATTACATGATTTTGAGCGCAATGTGAAAAATTTAAAAAATAAAGGTAACGCCCTTGATTTTCTAAGTTTTTGAGCATATAATTACCTACATAAATGAAATATATCGAAATGTCATGATGAGGACATGAGTAGTTTTCTACGATTTTCAGAGAGGGAAGCCTTAGGGTGTGAGCTTCCTAGTACGGGATTATTACTTACCACCTCTAAACTTTAGCAGTGAACGATTCTTTTAGTAATTGCTAACGGACAACACCGTTATGTTGAACTTGAGCAATTAACGATCATGTTAATTGGAACAAGGGTGGAACCACGAATTCAACACTCGTCCCTTTTTATGGGATGAGTGTTTTTTATTTTGAGAAAAAGAGGAGTGACCAGTGATGGCAGATGTAGTTAAAATTACTTTCCCTGATGGAGCTGTGAAGGAGTTTCCAAAAGGCGTAACAACTGAAGAAATCGCAGCTTCTATTAGCCCAGGCTTAAAGAAAAAAGCTGTAGCTGGAAAATTAAACGATGAGATGATCGATCTTGTTACACCAATCGAAGAAGATGGTGCAGTTTCTATTATTACATTAGATTCTGAAGATGGCTTATATATTTTACGCCATTCAACAGCCCACCTTTTAGCACAAGCGTTAAAACGTTTATATAAAGATGTTAAGCTTGAGCTTGGCATTGGCCCAGTAATTGAAAATGGCTTCTATTACGATATCGATATGGAAGAAGCAATTACAGTTGAAGACTTCAAGAAAATCGAAAAAGAAATGCAAAAAATCGTGAACGAGAACTTAGAAATCGTTCGTCATGAAGTACCACGTGCAGAAGCACTTCGTCGCTTTGAAGAAATTGGCGATGAGTTAAAATTAGATTTAATTAACGACCTTCCAGAAGATGCAGTTATTTCAATCTATGAGCAAGGCGAATTCTTCGACCTTTGCCGTGGTGTTCACCTTCCATCTACAGGGAAAATTAAAGTGTTTAAATTATTAAGCGTTGCAGGTGCTTACTGGCGCGGCGATAGCAATAATAAAATGTTACAACGTATTTACGGTACTGCATTCGTTAAGAAAGCAGAATTAGATGAGCATTTACGTATGCTTGAAGAAGCGAAAGAGCGCGATCACCGTAAATTAGGTAAAGAATTAAAACTATTTACTAATAGCCAAAAAGTAGGACAAGGTTTACCACTTTGGTTACCAAAAGGTGCAACAATTCGTCGTATTATCGAGCGTTACATCGTTGATAAAGAAGCAAGCTTAGGTTATGATCACGTATACACTCCAGTATTAGGAAGCAGAGAGTTATATGAAACTTCTGGTCACTGGAACCACTACCGTGATGGCATGTTCCCATCAATGGAAATGGATAATGAAGAATTAGTTCTTCGTCCAATGAACTGTCCTCACCATATGATGGTTTATAAAAATGATATTCACAGCTACCGTGAATTACCAATCCGTATTGCGGAACTTGGAACAATGCATCGTTATGAAATGTCAGGTGCGTTATCTGGATTACAACGTGTACGCGGAATGACTTTAAACGATGCGCACATTTTCGTTCGTCCAGATCAAATTAAAGAAGAGTTAAAACGTGTTGTAAACTTAACTCTAGAAGTATACAAAGATTTCGGTTTAGAGAACTACTCATTCCGTCTATCTTATCGCGACCCAGCAGATACTAAAAAGTATTATGCGGATGATGAGATGTGGGAAAAAGCACAAGGTATGTTAAAAGAAGCTATGGATGAAATGGGTCTTGATTACTATGAAGCTGAAGGTGAAGCGGCATTCTACGGTCCAAAACTTGATGTTCAAGTTCGTACTGCTCTTGGAAAAGACGAAACACTTTCAACTGTACAATTAGACTTCTTACTTCCAGAACGCTTTGAATTAACTTATGTTGGTGAAGACGGTAAGCAACATCGTCCAGTTGTAATTCACCGTGGTGTTGTATCAACTATGGAACGCTTCGTAGCCTTCTTAATTGAAGAATACAAAGGTGCATTCCCAACTTGGTTAGCTCCAGTTCAAGTACAAGTAATTCCAGTTTCTCCGCAAGTACATTTAGACTATGCGAAGAAAGTACAAGACGAATTGCGTCGTGCTGGTATCCGTGTTGAATTAGACACTCGTGAAGAGAAGATCGGTTACAAAATCCGTGAAGCACAAATGCAAAAAATTCCGTACATGCTTGTAGTAGGTGACAATGAAGTAACTGAAAACGGCGTAAACGTACGTAAATATGGTGAACAAAAATCAGAAACAATCGCATTAGATGCTTTTGTTGACATGATTAAAGTAGAAGGAAAACGATAAGAAAAAGCCGCGGTATACCGCGGCTTTTTTATGTAATATACTTGAGGGGAATTAGAAAAAATAACCATGTAACACTTATCATAAAAAAGTATTGCAAGTATGTTAGTTGTTTGTTACAATATTTCTTGTTGTTAGTAAAACACATCGCGTCTTCTTGACAGACGTCATGTCCTATGATAAACTCATCAAGGATAATAGAATATTGTTTTGTGGAACAAGTAGAAGCACCCGCTTCTCACCTGATGGACGCATTCGCAGTTAGCAGGTAAATGTATTTCTTACTTAAGATTTTACAAGTGTGGGTGTCGTATGCCCGCACTTTTTTTGTCGGGTTCTATGACTACAAAATATGTTCTGAGAAAACCTTGGAGGTGGCTTACTATTAGCAAGGATATGATGATTAACGAGCAAATTCGTGCACGTGAAGTACGTTTAGTTGGCGCAAATGGCGATCAACTTGGAATCAAGTCTCGTAATGACGCTTTAGACTTAGCTGCAAATCTTAATCTTGATTTAGTATTAGTTGCTCCAAATGCGAAACCGCCAGTATGCCGCATTATGGACTACGGTAAATTCCGCTTTGAGCAACAGAAGAAAGAAAAAGAGCAGCGCAAAAATCAAAAAGTAATTAGCATGAAAGAAGTTCGTTTAAGTCCAACAATTGATGAACACGACTTTAACACAAAACTTCGTAATGCTATCAAGTTTTTAGAGAAAGGCGACAAGGTTAAAGCGTCAATTCGCTTTAAAGGACGTGCCATTACTCATAAAGAAATCGGTCAACGTGTTTTAGATCGCTTCTCAGAAGCTTGTGCTGAAGTTAGTACAGTTGAATCTAAGCCTAAAATGGAAGGACGCAGTATGTTCTTAGTTTTAGCACCGAAAAACGATAAGTAATAGATAGAGGAGGAAATACCTATGCCTAAACAAAAAACTCATCGCGGCGCTGCAAAGCGTTTCAAAAAGACTGGATCAGGTAAACTGAAACGTTCTCACGCTTACACAAGCCATTTATTCGCTAACAAATCTACAAAAGCTAAACGTAAACTACGTAAAGCTGGTGTAGTAAGCGCTGGTGACTTCAAACGCATTCGTCAAATGCTTGACAACTTAAAATAAGTTCGGCTGATATATAGAACAATTAGGAGGTAATATTATGCCAAGAGTAAAAGGTGGTACAGTTACTCGTCAACGTCGTAAAAAAGTTATAAAATTAGCAAAAGGTTACTACGGTTCAAAAAATACATTATTCAAGGTTGCTAACCAACAGGTTATGAAATCTCTAATGTATGCATTCCGTGACCGCCGTCAAAAGAAACGTGACTTCCGTAAATTATGGATTACACGTATCAACGCAGCAGCTCGTATGAATGGTCTTTCTTACAGCCGCTTAATGCACGGTCTTAAAAATGCTGGCATCGAAGTTAACCGCAAGATGCTTGCTGACTTAGCTGTTCATGACGAAAAAGCTTTCGCTGAATTAGCAACAGTTGCAAAAAACAACATTAACTAATTAATTAGTTGAAACCTTAGAAGAATTTTCTTCTAAGGTTTTTTGTTTGTATTCAGAGAGAAGTTTGAAGTTCTAAAGATTAACGGATGTGTCGTTATCGATATGACAAAATTAATATAAAAACTATAGCGGTATAGAAGAATATATATGTGAAGTCAGGATAATCCTCCTGGCTTGTTTCAATTCTGCTCTTTTGGAAAGAAGAGTATCTTTCCTAGCCGAAACGACACTGCTATAATGGAAAGATGATATGGAACTTTCATCAGATGAACAATTTAAGAGCGATGACTGAAACGTATTTGTAAATTAAGGACAAGCTATTTTATAAAGAGGTAGATAGCTGACTTATTCATAAGAACTGAAACATAATAATGAACTTTGAGATGAAACAACATTGTTGCGTAAAATGCGATGTTGGAGGAGGACAATAGAATGGACTTACTACAACTATTTAAATTACAAAAAGAATTAGATGACCGTATTGCAAAAGAACATGACTTACAACCGAAAAAATTGTTAAAAGAAAAAATGTTAGCTCTTCTTGTAGAAATTGGAGAACTTGCAAATGAAACACGTTGTTTTAAATATTGGAGCAACAAACCAGCTTCGGAACGTGAAGTAATATTAGAAGAATACGTAGATGGTTTGCATTTTATTTTATCAATCGGAATTGATTTAGGTATTGATAAAAACTTCCTATTCTATAAATGTGCACAAACGAATAAAACACAAGTGGAAATTTTCTTAGACACATACGCGAAAGTAATTCGTTTTACAGATCAACCATCTATTACAAACTATATTGAATTATTTACGAGCTATCTTCGACTTGGACAAGCACTTGAATTTGAGCAAGAAGAGATTGAAAAAGCGTATTTAGATAAAAATGAAGTAAATCATCAGCGTCAAACACAAGGATACTAATTTAATTTTTGAATATTTCAATTTAATTATTGTATAATGAATTGACTGAAGAAAAAGGAGGGTGTTGGCAATGACAAAATTAGACGCGACATTGACAATGCTAAAAGAATTAACAGATGCACGTGGTATTGCCGGTAACGAGCGTGAACCACGCGAAGTAATGAAGAAATATATCGAGCCATTTGCAGACGAGCTTTCTACTGATAATTTAGGAAGTTTAGTTGCGAAAAAAGTAGGGGAAGAAAACGGCCCGAAAATTATGGTTGCAGGTCATTTAGATGAAGTTGGCTTTATGATTACGCAAATTGATGACAAAGGTTTCCTACGCTTCCAAACGGTGGGAGGCTGGTGGTCACAAGTTATGCTTGCACAGCGCGTGACGATTGTAACGCGTAAAGGAGATGTAACAGGTGTAATTGGTTCAAAACCACCGCACATCTTACCTCCAGAAGCACGTAAAAAGCCAGTTGAAATTAAAGACATGTTCATCGATATCGGTGCTTCTAGCCAAGAAGAAGCAATGGAGTGGGGCGTACGACCAGGAGATCAAGTTGTACCTTACTTTGAATTCCAAGTGATGAAGAATGAAAAAATGTTACTTGCAAAAGCATGGGATAACCGAATCGGTTGTGCGATTGCAATTGACGTATTAAAACAATTAAAAGATGAAAAGCATCCAAACGTTGTATACGGCGTTGGAACTGTACAAGAAGAAGTTGGTCTTCGTGGTGCAAAAACATCTGCGAATTATATTAAACCAGATATCGCGTTCGCAGTAGATGTTGGTATCGCTGGAGATACACCGGGTGTAACGTCAAAAGAAGCGCAAAGTAAAATGGGCGATGGACCACAAATCATTTTATATGATGCTTCTGTTATTGGACATACAGGTTTACGTGATTTCGTAGTTGATGTTGCTGACGAATTACAAATCCCGTACCAATATGATTCAGTAGCGGGCGGGGGAACTGATGCGGGTGC
Source organism: Bacillus sp. ok061 (assembly GCF_900108285.1). Classification (NCBI taxonomy): domain Bacteria; kingdom Bacillati; phylum Bacillota; class Bacilli; order Caryophanales; family Bacillaceae; genus Bacillus; species Bacillus sp. ok061. The sequence goes on from NZ_FNUW01000001.1 coordinate 330,193, forward strand.
GATTCACATTGCTGTAAACGGTATTCCTTCTATGGCAATTACAATTGCAACGCGCTATATCCATTCACATGCAGCGATGTTACACCGTGATGATTATGAAAATGCAGTAAAGTTAATTGTAGAAGTTATTAAACGTCTTGATAAGGATGCTGTACATAACATTACATTTAATTAATAGAAAAAGCGAAGGGGATTTTCCTTCGCTTTTTTATGTTTTAAAAAGGTCGTTCTAATCCTGCTGCAGTATGAGCACCTAAAATAATTAAACGAGTTAATTGCATCGCCATAAAATGCGGGGTATATATCATTCCTCTTTTTAACCATGACATAATCATTCCGATGTGAGCCCCTGTCACATAACTAATCAAAATATCACGAGGAACCATAAGATCTTCGTCATCTGGTTGTGAAATAGACAAGCTTAATGTTAAATGCACTTGTATTGTTTTCATCATTTTATAAGAGTAGTTTCCGGTAGCTTTATCCCCAAGCATAACGTTATAAAAGTTTACATTTTCTGCGATATGTTCGAATAAAGCCAGAAATGTAGGATGAGGTGAATCGAATGTAAGTTGAAAATCTTCTTTATTTCTATTTTTCGGTTTAATTACTTCTGCTAGCTTCTCTAACATTTCTTCAATACTTTTGTCTAATAGGTCATATTTATCATGGTAATGGCTATAAAATGTAGCGCGATTTACAGGAGCGCGTTCTGCGATATGTTGCACAGTTACATTTTCAAAGCCTTTTTCGCCTACTAAAGCGACAAAAGCATCCTGAATGAGTTGTCTCGTTCGCTTTACACGTGGATCATTTGTATTTTTAATAGACATTTTACTTCTCCTCGTTTAATTTTCTATACTTAAACAACATATTGGTATTATATTGTTGTTTAAGCAACATTTCATACGTAAATTGTCGGTTGTAGATTCAAAATAATTATTTATAATTATAAACGATAGTCCTTCAGAAATCAGCACCGCTCGCAGGCAGATAAGTTTCGATTTACGCTGCAGATGGTGTGATTTTTTTGTTAAAAGGTTAATATAATTAACAATTAAACAATCTAAACAATAAGGACATAAATAGTTTAGAAAAAAATTATATGCGATATAAGGAGAGGAATGCAATGAATCAGTTTCGAAGAATGGTAATTATCAACATTATCACATTAATTGTACTAGTTGGCGGCGGTATTGGCGGTTATTACTATTACAACCAAACGGAAAATTACTTAAAAACAGACAATGCAAAGATCGATGGAAAGGTAATTCCGGTTGCTTCACCAGTAGCAGGGAAACTAACTGACTGGAAAGCTGAAGTTGGAAAAAATTACAATGAGAATGATAAATTAGGAGCTGTTACTGTAACAGCAGCTAATGGAGAACAAACAGTAGATGTAACAATTCCACAAAATGCAACGGTTGTACAATCAAACGCAACAACAAATGCTTTCGTTGGAGCAGGTAGCCCGATTGCTTACGCATTTGATATGAACAATTTATGGGTAACAGCAAACATTGAAGAAACAGATGTTGATGATGTTCAGAAAGGTCAAGACGTAGACGTGTATGTAGATGCATACCCAGATACAACGTTAACTGGGAAAGTAGAACAGGTTGGTTTAACAACAGCAAATACATTCTCGATGTTACCATCAAGTAATGCAACAGCGAACTATACGAAAGTAACACAAGTAGTGCCAGTTAAAATTTCATTAGATCATAGCAAATCAGTAAATATTGTTCCTGGAATGAATGTGTCAGTTCGTATTCATAAGTAAGGGGGAGATGAGATGTCCTCAATTGCAATTGTAGGATATGCACTATTTTGTATAATCGTCTTCTTCCTTGTAAATCGTCTTTTACGAAAGAAAAAAACGAACGTGGGAGAAGAACAAGTCCCAGCCGTAAGTAAAATAGAAGTAAGTAAGCTAGAAGCAGTAGAGAAAGAAAGTGAACAAAAGCAAGAAGCCGAAATTTCTAATGTAGTTGAATTAGAAACAGGCAAGCAAGAAGAAGTAAAACAAGAAAAAGAAATGCCGAAAAAACAAACGTCTATGCCTATAGAGAATGTAAATGTAAAAGCAGTTGTAACAGTATTAATTCTCGGCATGTTCGTTTCTATTTTGAACCAAACAATCATTAACGTTGCATTGCCTCCGTTAATGAATGAATTTAACGTATCAACTTCAACGGCGCAATGGTTAATTACAGGGTTTATGCTTGTAAATGGTATTTTAGTGCCGATTAGTGCCTTTTTAGTTTCACGATTTACGTATCGTAAATTATTTGTAGCGGCAATGTTATTCTTCACAGTAGGATCTATCATTTGCGCTACATCAGGAAACTTTACAATGATGATGACGGGCCGCGTAATTCAAGCGGTCGGTGCAGGTATTTTAATGCCAGTTGGCATGAACATCTTTATGACGTTGTTCCCGCCTCATAAGCGTGGGGCAGCGATGGGATTACTAGGTGTTGCAATGATTTTAGCGCCAGCTATTGGGCCAACTGTAACAGGCTGGGTTATTGAAAACTATAGCTGGAACTTAATGTTCTATGCGATGTTTATTATTGGTTTAATTATTACGTTCCTATCTTTAAAATTCTTTACACTCGCTCAACCAGTGTCTAAAACAAAATTAGATGTATTTGGTGTAATTAGTTCGAGTATTGGACTAGGTAGCTTACTGTACGGATTTAGTGAGGCTGGAAATAATAGTTGGACTAGTGCAGAAGTTGTTATTTCACTTATCATTGGTGTCATTGGTTTAGCGTTATTTATTTGGAGAGAGTTAACAACAGACAATAAAATGCTTGATTTACAAGTATTTAAATATCCAGTATTTACTTTCACTTTACTAATTAATGCAATTGTAACGATGGCGTTATTTGGAGGTATGTTATTACTTCCGGTATATCTGCAAAACATTCGCGGCTTTACGCCAATCGAATCAGGTTTATTATTACTCCCAGGATCATTAATTATGGGTATTATGGGACCTATTGCAGGGAAACTATTTGATAAATACGGTATTCGTCCGTTAGCGATTGTTGGGTTAGCTATTACAACGTTCGCGACATATGAATTTACGAAGTTATCAATGGATACGCCATATAGCGTTATTATGATGGATTATATTATACGTTCAATTGGTATGTCATTCATTATGATGCCAATTATGACAGCTGGTATGAACGCACTGCCGATGAAATTAATTTCTCACGGTACAGCAACGCAAAATACGTCAAGACAAGTAGCTGGTTCAATCGGAACAGCAATTTTAATCACACTTATGACGCAACAAACAACTGCTCACGTAGCAGATTACGGCAACATGTTAACAACATCAAACCCAATTTTAGTTGATAAAGTACACGGTATGGGGCAAAGTTTAGCAGCGATTGCCGGATCGGCTCAAGCAGGAGATGCGATGAGCACACAACTATTATATGGACAAATTTCAAAGCTATCTGCAATTAACGGTATTAACGATGCCTTCTTAATTGCAACGATACTAGCAGGTATTGCTTGGGTGTTATCGTTCTTCTTACAATCAGGCAATAAACCAAATAAAAAAGCAGGGAATTAATTTCCCTGCTTTTTTGTCTTTTTAAAGAGTTAAATATAAAAAAATGATAACCAGTTACGGAGCACAGCCCTGTTATAAACAAAATCGTTCCCATAGCAAGAATACTTGATATTTGTCTGCCGCTTATAATAGCTAATAGTCCGGCTAAAGAGAAAAAACTCCAATATAAAGTTCCTGAAATTGGAACCATCCCCTCTAAATGTATTCCAGAACCTATACAAATGATAGGAACAACGATAAGAGATATGCTAATTAAACCAGCTATAATAGTAAGTAATTTACGATGTTTCATGCCAGCAATAATTAAAAAAATACCAACGATAAATTCCCATACCATCAAAGTAAGAGCTAAAATCATCCAAGTTAATATTCCGACCACTGCTGTATTACCTCCGATTTGTAGGTTTCTAAAAAATATTATATATAGAATGAATCACCTACAGACACGAGTACCCAGAAAATAACCCCCAGTAGTCCCGTAATAAAAATAATAAATCCTATGTTGCGTATACTTTTAATTTTTACTTGTAATCCACTTAATCCTGCCGATAATCCAGTTAAAGAAAACAATATCCAGTATAAAGTAGTTGAAATAGGGAGGATTGTCTCGCTATTCACCCCCATGCTCCAAAAAACAAAAGGTAGCGTTACAAAGGAAAAGCTAAGTACCCCCCATTAAACCAACAAATAATTTACGATGTTTAATACTAGTAATAATTAAAAAAATACCACCGAAAAATCCGCATAAGACAAGAATTGGCATATAAACAATCCAAAGGAAGCTAAACATATATAATCTCCTTTTATGTAATGAGTTATATTTTACTACATCAGGTTCATTTTGGATATTATTAATAAATATGTATAAATTGATAGAAATGGGTAGTAATGATACGGATTATCAAAAAGTGCTAATCGAAGAAGAGTTTGAAGTTGTGATAAAAGAGTAAAAAGAGGTATCGTGATGATACCTCTTTTTAACTGAAGAATGCCAACGTATTATTTATAATATGAAATAACATAGCTGGAAGAATGGATTTTGTTTTCTTACATAAAATAGCCATTAATAATCCCATGAAGAAAGTAATTACCATTACTCCAAGTGAGTATGTATGAGCGATACCAAAGAAGAAACTTGTTAAGACTGCTGCAATCCAAAATGGAAAGCGTTCAGAGAAGAAGTGAAGTATAAAACCACGGAAAATAAGTTCTTCAAAAATTGGTGTGAGTATTGCAAATCCCAGAAGTAATAGTATTTGATATTGCTTAAAAACGTCTAAGTTTAGTGCGGAAGATTGCTGCTTTGTTGCGTCTTGGAATACATAATTTAATAAGAAGTAGTTGAGTATGATGTTTATAGCGAAGAAAAGAAGTAAATATACGTATGTGCGCCATTCTTTCAGTGCTTTAAAGTTAAAAGAGTTCAGTAATAATCTTTTCGCAGGTTTGAATTTAAAAATAAAGAATAACAACATGGCTAGTTGTAACCCTATACTTGCGGTGTTTGCAATAGATTCATACAGGGCAATTTGCTTTTTATTTGTAAGACCAGCCGTATAAATTGTTAAGGGCATTATTGCTAGGAACAAGGTAATGAGTCCAGTTCCGAAAAAAGCGAATAAAACGGAGCTAATAAATTGTCCCCATGACATAGAGTGTTTCTGTTCATCAGAAAGTTGTGTAGCGGATTGCATTTGTGAAATCACCTCTTTATATTTGTATATTTAATTATAAAGTAATCTGTTTTTGAATGTAACATTTAAATATTACATTCAAAGGTGTATTTTTCGTAAAATAATAAAAGAGGTATCACCCTGTAGTGATGCCTCTTTCTCATTGATAACTATGTTCTGCCTTGTTATTCAATTTTGCTTGCTCTATTTGCAATTCACGCTCTACCAATCGATCTAATTGCTGAATAGCTTTCAGTGCTTTTTCATAAGAGATAGTTCGGTAATGGTGCGCTCCGCCTGGTTCTTCATCTGCTTCGTCTGCCCATTTAATAATGCTTTGAAGAGATGTTCTTTCAATTTCTTGTTCCACTAAGAAAGAATCTGTATGCAGAAGAATCGCGATAGAAATTTCTTTTGCTAGTTTTGGATGCTCTCCCAATCTAATAAGCAATTTATGTGCTCTTTCTGCACCTTTAATTGCATGGATATCATTCTTTTTATATAAGTCATAGTCCCATTCGCCACCTGTGTACCACGTATGATGTCCGATATCATGAAGGAAGCCAGCTTTTGTGGCAGCATCGACTGAGGCGTGATGCTTTTTGGCTAGGTGAAACGCATGGTAAGCGACAGCGATCGCGTGAACCATTCCAGAACGATTTACGTATTTTTGTGTAATATGGTGTTTAAAAATTTGTTCAAGCGTAATACGGTGCATAAAACATTCACTCCTTTTATCTAATGATGTATACGAAGAAAAAACGATTGGTTTAAATGTATTTTGAACATTGTACTCCATCATAGTTCGTTAGTAAAGTAGAAATGTTTAGGAGAAGAAAAAATTTTTCGTGAAAAAAATCACCTTGGCTTATGCGAAGGTGATTTTTAAATTGCTTATTTTTTTAATCCTTGCTCAAGTGTTTCTAACATTTCATGTTTTTCATTTTCATCAGCATTTTTCCAAATGACTTCGAATAAAACGCCAAGACCTGGAAGCATTTTTTCTTCACCGCTTTGAATTGCATCGACAATTGTTTCTTGTAATTGATCTTGTGAATTTCCAGATACATTCGCTAATACGGCACCGCGTAAATTAAAACTCATTGTTTTCACCTCTTCTTCAGAATTGAAACTGACGTTAGTTTTTGTTCTTTTTTATGTAAATATGTATGAAAAATAGGCTATAATGATAAGACAAGAAGAGAGGGAAATACATATTATGAAAAACATTGATTCAATACAAAATCCGCGTGTAAAGCAGTGGAAAAAGCTGCAAACGAAAAAAGAACGCGATAAAAAAGGTTTATTTTTTGTAGAAGGATTCCACTTAGTCGAAGAAGCTTTGAAGGCAGGAATTGTAACAGAACTTATCGTTTCAGATCAGACAGACCTTCCGAGAGATTGGACAGTTAATGATGTGGAAATGTATATCGTGCCTGAGGCTATTGTAAAAATACTTCGTGAAACAGAAACGACGCAAGGTGTATTTGCTGTTTGTGAGAAGCATGAGAAAGAAGTAGCTCTTACTGATGGGAAATTCCTTTTATTAGATGGCCTGCAAGACCCAGGTAATTTAGGGACAATTATTCGTACAGCTGATGCAGCTGGTATTCATGCCGTTGTGCTTGGAGAAGGTTGTGTTGATGTTTACAATAGTAAAGTACTCCGCTCTACACAAGGTTCTATTTTCCACTTGCCAATTGTAAAAGGGAACTTAGAAGAATGGGTAGACAAGTTAAAAGAAAATAACGTTCCTGTATATGGAACAGCTCTTGAAAATGGAGTTCCGTATGGTGAAGTAACTCCGGCCGGAAGTTTTGCATTAATTGTTGGAAATGAAGGAAATGGCGTACGCCAAGAAATTCTTGCAAAAACGGATCAAAACTTGTATATTCCGATTTACGGCGGGGCAGAATCATTAAATGTTGCGGTTGCAGCAGGGATTTTAACGTATTATTTACAAAGCCCAGTTGCGAACAAATAAAAAACTTCTTATAATAAGTTGAAGTACATTATATTAAAAGTTAAATAACGAAAAACGTTGATAGAGAAGAGTAGCTTACAAAATCGCCATATAGGGAGAGAATGCCGTAGACTGAAAGCATTCTTATGGTAGACGGAAGTGAATTCACCTCTGGAGTTGACGCCAGGACCATGTATATGTAAAGGCGTTCCGGTCAGAATTGATCGTTATAACTAATGAGTGGGCAGACTTGTTCTGTCAATTTAGGGTGGTACCGCGAATTTACCTCGTCCCTTTTTGGGAGCGAGGTTTTTTTATTTTTAAAATTAGGAGGGTTCCAAAATGGAAGCACGTTTAAAAGAGCTAAAGCAAAAAGCGTTAGAGCTTATTGAAGAAGCGAAAGAGCTAAAGGGCTTAAACGACGTACGCGTAGCGTATTTAGGAAAAAAAGGTCCAATTACAGAAGTATTACGCGGCATGGGAAAATTATCAGCAGAAGAGCGTCCACGTATGGGAGCATTAGTGAATGAAGTACGTGAAGCGATTCAAACGCGTCTAGAAGACAAAATTAGCAACTTAGAAAAAGCAGTAATTGAAGCGAAATTAGCTACGGAAACAATTGATGTTACATTACCAGGTCGTCCTGTTGAAACAGGTTGTCACCATCCGTTAACAGCTGTTGTTGAACAAATTGAAGATGTATTCATCGGTATGGGTTATGAAGTAGCTGAAGGAACAGAAGTAGAAAAAGACTACTACAACTTCGAAGCACTAAACTTACCGAAAGATCACCCAGCACGTGACATGCAAGATACATTCTACATTACAGAAGAAACGTTACTACGTACACATACATCTTCTGTGCAAGCACGTACGATGGAAAATAATAAAGAAAAAGGCCCAATCAAAATTATTTGTCCTGGTAAAGTGTATCGCCGCGATGATGATGATGCGACGCATTCACATCAGTTCATGCAAATTGAAGGCCTTGTAATTGATAAAAACATTCGTATGAGTGACTTAAAAGGTACACTGCAAGTATTCGTGAAAAAGATGTTCGGTGAAGATCGTGAAATCCGTCTTCGTCCAAGTTTCTTCCCATTCACAGAGCCATCTGTAGAGATGGATATTTCTTGTATGATGTGTCATGGCAAAGGTTGCGGCACTTGTAAAGGAACTGGCTGGATTGAAATTCTAGGCGCAGGTATGGTTCATCCGAACGTACTTGAAATGGCTGGTTATGATTCAAAAGAATATCAAGGTTTCGCATTCGGTATGGGCGCAGAGCGTATCGCAATGTTGAAATACGGAGTAGATGACATTCGTCATTTCTATACAAATGATGTACGTTTCTTACAACAATTCAAACGAGCGTAAGGGAAGGAGAGGATAAATATGTTCGTATCATATCGTTGGTTACAAGAGTATGTAGATATTAAAGATGTAACAGCACAAGAACTAGCAGACAAAATCACGAAAAGTGGTATTGAAGTAGAAGGCGTTGAAGTATTAAATAAAGGTGTAAAAGGTGTTGTAGTTGGTCACGTATTAGAATGTGAAAAACACCCAGAAGCTGATAAATTAAGCAAATGCTTAATCGATATCGGTGAAGAAGAGCCAGTTCAAATTATTTGTGGAGCTGCTAACATTGCAAAAGGTTTAAAAGTACCAGTTGCAAAAGTTGGAGCTGTACTTCCTGGTAACTTCAAAATCAAAAAAGCAAAACTACGCGGTGAAGCTTCTCACGGTATGGTTTGTGCTCTTCAAGAGCTTGGTATTGATGGAAAGTTAGTTTCAAAAGAATACGCAGATGGTATCTTCATCTTCCCAAGTGACGCTGAAGTTGGTGCAGATGCACTTGAAATTTTAAACTTACACGATGAAGTACTTGAGCTTGGCTTAACACCAAACCGTGCAGATTGCCTAAACATGTTAGGTGTTGCATATGAAGTAGCTGCTATTTATGGCCGCGAAGTAAAACTTCCAGCTATCGACTTACAAGAAACAGCAGAAAAAACTTCTGATTATATTTCTGTAAGTGTAGAAGCGAAAGAAGAAAACCCGTTATACATTGCAAAAATGGTTAAAAACGTAAAGATTGGTCCATCACCAATGTGGATGCAAACTCGTCTTATGGCAGCTGGCATTCGTCCAATTAGCAACGTAGTTGATATTACAAACTACATTTTAATGGAATACGGTCAACCGTTACATGCATTCGATTACGATAAATTAGGTTCAAAAGAAATCGTTGTTCGTCTTGCAAAAGAAGGCGAAAAAATTGAAACGTTAGATGATCAAGAGCGTACATTACAAAGCCACCATCTTGTAATTACAAACGGCACGAAAGCTTTAGCTGTTGCTGGTGTAATGGGCGGGGCGGATTCTGAAGTTACAAATGAGACAGTAAACGTTCTAATTGAGTCTGCATACTTTGCAGGTCAAACAGTACGTCGTACATCAAAAGACTTAGGTCTTCGTAGTGAATCAAGTGCACGTTTCGAAAAAGGGATCGACCCAACACGTACATTTGAAGCAATTCAACACGCAGCTGCCTTAATGGCGAAATATGCTGGCGGTGAAGCACTTGAAGGTGTAGTAGAAGCTGATAACTTACAAGTACAAGAGCGTACAGTATCTGTTACTGCTGAAAAAGTAAACCGTGTATTAGGTACAAATATTTCTGCGAGTGAAATGGGTACAATGTTCGCGAACTTGAAATTCCCATTCACAGAAGTAGAAGGAACATTCCATGTAAATGTACCAGCACGTCGTCCTGATATTACAATTTCAGAAGACTTAGTAGAAGAAGTGGGCCGTCTATACGGTTATGACCACATTCCAGTTACATTACCTTCTGGAACGATGACTCGTGGTAAATTAACATTAGCACAAACGAAACGTCGTAAAGTACGTCGCTTCTTAGAGGGTGCTGGTTTATATGAAGCAATCACGTATTCATTAACGAGCGCTGACAAAGCGAAACAATACATGATTGAGCCAAACGAAAAGGCTCCTGTAGGTCTTGCACTTCCAATGAGTGAAGAGCGTAGCCAACTTCGTTTAAGCTTAGTGCCACAATTGCTAGAAGCAGTTTCATACAATGTTGCTCGTAAAAACGACAGCGTTGCTTTATACGAAGTAGGTTCTATCTTCTTACCAACAGAAGCAGGAGAACTTCCGAAAGAAGAACAACACCTTGCAGGTGTTATGACAGGTCTTGCTCTTCACCATGCATGGCAAGGTGAGAAGAAAGTAGTAGACTTCTTCGTTGTGAAAGGTGTACTAGAAGGACTATTCGACGTACTTGGCGTTTCAAACCAAATCACATATGCACCAGCAAAACGTGAAGGTATGCACCCAGGCCGTACAGCTGACATCGTATTAGATGGCGAAGTAATTGGTTTCATCGGTCAATTGCACCCAGAAGCAGAAAAACAATTAGATGTGAAAAATACATTCGTATTTGAACTATCTCTTGTAAAAATATTCGGTGCAGACGCTGAAGAAACTTACTACTCAGCAATTCCGCGTTTCCCATCTATGACACGTGACATGGCTGTTGTAGTAACAAAAGAAACAAAAGCTGGTGAAATGAAGCAAGTCATTGCTGAAGCTGGCGGAGAACTTTTGAAAGACGTAACACTATTCGACTTATACGAAGGTGAAAAAATGGAAGAAGGCAAGAAATCACTTGCATTCTCTATGACTTACTTCGATGCAGAACGTACGTTAACAGATGAAGAAGTAACAGAAGCGCATAACCGTGTATTAACAACGGTAGAAGAGAAATTTGGTGCGGAGTTACGTAAGTAATTAGAAAATTGCCGGATTCATTCCGGCAATTTTTTTATTGCACAATCGTCGACAGATGTCGGTAAGTCGATATATTACAAAAATCGCTTATATATTTTCTGGCATCTTGCATCTTTCTCTCGAATGTAGTACATTAATTTTAGTTTAACAAAATGAAAGACGATGATAAGGAAAAGTAGTATATACTATAATCCAAAGCGAGTCAGGGGCGGTGAGAGCCTGATGAGGCGGTATATGTGAAGAACACCTTGGAGTTGCTAACCGAAATTGAATTTTGTATTCAAGAGTAGACTTAGACGGGAAGCCGGCCTGTTACAAACCGGGAAGTATGTATTACATACGAGTTAAAGTTGGTCTTTATGACAAATTGGGTGGTACCGCGAAGTTTAACCTTTCGTCCCTTTATGGATGAAAGGTTTTTTTGTATTTAAATATATCAGCAAAGGAGAATTTCACTATGGAAAACACATTAGTAAAAAGTCTGTATAGAGATACAGAAAAGTATGCAGGTCAAACAGTACAAGTATCAGGGTGGATTCGTAACTTACGTGATTCAAAAGCATTTGGTTTCATCGAATTAAACGACGGTAGCTTCTTCAAAAGCGTTCAAATCGTTTTCGATACAGAATTAGAGAACTTTAAAGAAATTGCAAAGCTGCCACTTAGCTCTTCAGTGAAAGTAGAAGGTAAAGTAATTGCAACGCCTGGAGCGAAGCAACCATTTGAAATTAAAGCAGAAAAAATTGATATCGAGGGCTTATCAGATTCTGATTACCCACTTCAAAAGAAGCGTCATACGTTTGAATACTTACGTACAATCGCTCACTTACGTCCAAGAACAAATGCATTCTCTGCAACGTTCCGCGTACGTTCTATCGCAGCATTTGCGATTCACCAGTTCTTCCAAGAGCGTGGATTCGTACATGTTCACACACCAATCATCACTGGTAGTGATACAGAAGGTGCTGGCGAAATGTTCCGCGTAACAACACAAGATTTAAACAACGTACCAAAAGGTGAAGACGGACAAGTTGATGAATCAAAAGACTTCTTCGGTAAAGAAACAAACTTAACAGTAAGTGGACAGCTGAACGCTGAAGCGTATGCATTAGCATTCCGTGATGTATATACATTCGGACCTACATTCCGTGCGGAAAACTCAAACACAACTCGCCACGCTGCTGAGTTCTGGATGGTTGAGCCTGAGATTGCATTCGCTGAGTTAGGCGATGTAATGGATCTTACAGAAGATATGCTGAAATATGCAATGAAATATGTATTAGAGCATGCACCAGAAGAAATGGACTTCTTCAACAGCTTCGTTGATAAAACAGTTCTAGAGCGTATGAACAACGTGATTAACTCTGACTTCGGTCGCATCACATATACAGAAGCAATTAAAGTACTTCAAGAATCAGGTGCTGACTTCAAATACCCAGTAGAATGGGGTATTGACTTACAAACAGAGCATGAAAGATACTTATCAGAAGAAATCTTCAAACGCCCTGTATTCGTAACTGACTACCCGAAAGACATTAAAGCGTTCTACATGCGTATGAATGAAGATGGAAAAACAGTAGCTGCTACTGACCTTCTAGTTCCTGGCATCGGCGAATTAATCGGCGGAAGTCAACGTGAAGAAAGAATGGACGTTTTAGTAGACAGAATTAAAGAATTAGGTATGAACGAAGAGGACTACTGGTGGTACTTAGAACTTAGAAAATACGGCGGTACAAAACACGCTGGATTCGGTCTAGGTTTCGAGCGCTTCCTAATGTACATCACTGGTATGGCTAACATCCGTGACGTAATTCCATTCCCAAGAACTCCAGGTTCTTCTGAGTTCTAAAATATGAAAAAAGCGAGAGGATTTCCTCTCGCTTTTTTGTTTGCATAGTTTATGACCCCGTAGCAAAAAGTAACGCGAAGGGGTGAATATAAATGAGTAAAAAAGTGAAAAAAGATCATTCAAGGTCAAGCCTTGGTTCTCCAGAAGTAGAAGGACAAGGAACGACGACACATGAAACAGGTTCACATAAAGTACCTTCATCAAATAAGAAGCAGAAACGAAGCTAACATAAAAAAGGAGAGTCTTGGCGACTCTCCTTTTTTCATGTATTACATCTTCTTATCGTTAATTTCTTTTGTAATGTTATCGACATCTTTGTCTAATCGATCGAAATAGAAAAACCACAGTAAACTTATGAACACGTAATAGATGGCCATCACGCCAAGATTATCAGATATATTTTCAAATGTAGATTTAGTAGTGAAAAAAGCTCCCCAAATGGTAGAAATAGTGAAGTAAGAAAGAGGACCTACGATGTGTACGAAAGCATAAAGTACCGTTTTTACTTTTACAGCGTTCATATGAAAAACCTCCTTTTTCTAATCATACATTCAAGTTCCTCACAGAAGTGTTGTAGTTTTGCTGGATTATGTATTAACAAGCGGGCATCGTGTTTCCCGATAAACCTGCGGATCCGAAAGTTTAATGAAAAAGATCGACCATAACGCTCTATTAAATCGTTGAACTCTCGTTGTTCACTTAGTAGCTGAATGTTTTCCCTAATTTCGAACTGTCTTTCATGTGGATCACCTAGTAAAATATTTAGAATCATTTGTAGAAGTAGCAATGTAGATCCCCTCCTATGTTGGAATAATCTGTATATTATAATTGTAACAAAACTATAAGGACAATAGTAGGATGAAACAAAAAACAGGAGTTTGTAGGCTCCTGTTTTTGTCGATACTATTTTAATAAGCGAAGCGCCTTCTCCGTATTAGCGAAATGCAGTTTCACAAACTCGGGTAATCGTTCTTTACCAAGCTTTTGAATTAATTTAGCAGCAGCGATATCAACTTGTTTACCAGCACCTTTTGGAAGTGGCATACCAGCTTTTTTACTTAGTTCGTCAAACTGTTTTACGAATGAGTAGCGAGCTAAAATAGAAGCAGCGGCTACTGCTAAATGGACGCTTTCACCTTTCGTAGCGAAATAAACATTTTCACGCTGTACCTGTTTTTGTTTTGCTAAATATTTATAGTATGTATCAGGTTGTGTGAATTGATCGATTAAGACGCCTTCAGGTTTTGTAGGTGCCATTTTCGCTAATAAGTTTGTAATAGCTTTATTATGTAGCAAGGCTTTTAACTTACCTTGGTTGTTTCCTTTATCAAATAGCTCGTTATATTTTTCATTATGAAGGACAAGAGAGCTGTAAGGAACAACGTGTAGAAGTTGTTTCGCAATGGCAGTAATTTGATCGTCATTTAAGTTTTTAGAGTCTTTTACACCAAGTTCTTTTAGTAGTGGAATTTGCTTCGCATCCACATATACAGCAACGACTGTCATCGGTCCAAAGAAATCTCCCGTACCAACTTCATCAGACCCTACAATAGACATTGTACCGATGGAAGCAGGCGGCGCATAACGATGGGAATCGACAGATTTTTTTACAGCTGTTTTTGGTGTTTGAGAGACAGTTTGCCAACGAGCAGCTTCTGCTTCAGCGCGGCCTCCTTGGAACATTACTTTTCCAGATTTATATGCTGTAATCGTGCAAGATGGTACCTTTGCCATGAAGATCCCGCCTTGCGGAGTTTTCGGGCTAAGCGAATGTTTATATTGTTGTTTCATGTCTTCAATTACTGTAGAATTTGTTTGAATTACGATAGAATTTGACATAATGGTCGCCCCTTTTTTTATATTGTTATTTTTATCATATCGGATTGTTCTTTCTGTTTCCATATTATGAAGGTTCATGGTATGATAAACTTTAGGATTCTGTACGTGATTGGAGGCCGGTGAGTTGTCACAACAAAAGGGAAAGAAAAGTCGAATTAATGTAGAAATCTATGGTCAACAATATTCAGTTGTTGGCGATGAAAGTACAAGTCATATCCGCATGGTAGCAGCGATTGTGGATGATAAAATGCGCGAACTCAATGCCAAGAATCCTTCGCTTGACACGAGTAGACTAGCGGTATTGACGGCGGTAAACGTCATACACGATTACATAAAATTAAAAGAAGAACATGAGAAATTGAAAGAAAGTATGACAAAAAAAGGAATGGAATAACATGATTGATATTATTATCATTTTACTGCTTGTTATGGGATTTTTCCTCGGCTTACGCAGAGGGTTTATTCTGCAACTTGTAAAGTTAACAAGCTTTATTATCGCATACCTTGTTGCATACTGGTACTGTAAAGATTTAGCGCCAGCACTTGCGAAATTTATTCCGTATCCATTTGATAAAAACGTATCTGTTCCAGAATGGATTGATGCAAATAATATTGAGACAGTATTTTATCAAGCGCTTGCGTTTATCATATTGTTTATTATCACTAAAATTGCACTTTCATTACTTGGTAATTTGTTAAATATGTTTGCAGAAATACCGGTTTTAAAGCAAGTAAATGCGTTTGCGGGGGCAATCCTCGGATTTTTAGAAGTATATATTATTTTGTTTGTCTTAATTATCATTGGAAACATACTTCCGATTGAACAAGTACAAACACCATTACAAAAATCATCAATTAGCAAAATAATTGTAGACGATACACCGATTCTATCTGAAAAGGTGAAGGAACTATGGCAGACAGGTAGCAGAGTATAACTTCTCTTTTTTCGGAAAGAGAAGTTTTTTTCTATGAAAGAAAGGCGGGGCAATGATGAAAGTAAATAAAAAACAAGTTATCAAATTATTAGAGACAATCGGGCTTTTTATGGAACTAAAGGGTGCGAATCCATTTAAAATATCTGCATTTCGTAAAGCGGCAGCAGCATTAGAAAGTGACGATCGTAGTCTTTCTGAAATTGAAGATTTCACAAAGATTCCAGGCATCGGAAAAGGAACAGCAGCCGTTATTCAAGAATATATAGAATCGGGAACATCTGAAGTATTACAAGAACTTGAAAAAGAAGTACCAAGTAGCTTATTGCCGTTATTAAAACTACCAGGTCTTGGTGGTAAAAAGGTGGCTAAGTTATATAAAGAGCTAGGCGTTATTGATATGGAGACGTTAAAAGCTGCTTGTGAGGAAAATAAAGTACAAGCTTTAGCTGGTTTCGGTAAGAAGACAGAAGAGAAAATATTAGAAGCAATCGATCAAGTAGGCTCTCGTCCAGAGCGTTTACCAATTGCGATGGTATTGCCTATTGCCGGGGAAATAGAGGAGAAATTGTCGAATATTGCTGAAGTAATTCGTTTCTCTCGCGCTGGTAGTTTGCGCCGTGTTCGTGAAACAGTGAAAGATTTAGATTTTATCATTGCAACTACAGAACCAGCAGCGGTACGTGAGCATTTACTACAATTCGATAATATGATTGAGGTAATCGCAAGTGGGGATACGAAAGTTTCTGTTCGTCTTCAATATGAATATGATATTTCAATTGATTTCCGCTTAGTAAAACCAGAAGAGTTTATTACAACACTTCACCATTTCACAGGATCAAAAGACCATAACGTAAAAATGCGTCAAATCGCAAAAGATAAAGGCGAGAAAATTAGTGAGTACGGTGTAGAGAACTTAGAAACAGGTGAAGTGAAAACATTTGAGACTGAAGAAGACTTCTTTGCTCATTTCGGTCTGCCATTTATTCCGCCAGAAGTGCGTGAAGATGGAAAAGAAATTGAATTAATTAAAGAGTATCCGAACTTAATTCAGTTTTCCGATATACAAGGTGATTTACATATGCATACAACTTGGAGTGACGGTGCTTTTTCTATTGAAGAAATGGTACAAGCGTGCCGTGCTCGTGGATATAAGTTTATGGCGATTACTGATCACTCGCAATACTTAAAAGTAGCGAATGGTTTAACGAAAGAGCGTCTTCGTGAGCAAGCGAAAGAAATTGAACGTATGAATGAAAAGTATCCAGACATTACAATTTTACGCGGAATTGAAATGGACATTTTACCAGATGCCTCGCTTGATTTTGATGATGAAGTATTAGAAGAATTAGACTATGTCATTGGAGCGATTCACTCTAGCTTCTCACAAGACCGTGAAACGATTATGAAGCGTCTGCGTACTGCACTTGAGAATAAACATGTTACAATGATTGCCCATCCGACAGGACGTCTTCTCGGGCGTCGTGAGGGTTATGATGTAGATACAGATTTATTAATTGAACTCGCAAAAGAAACAAATACAGTTTTAGAATTAAATGCGAATCCGAACCGTCTAGATTTAAGTGCGAAATTATTAAAACAAGCACAAGATGCTGGTGTGAAAGTAGCGATTAATACGGATGCTCATACGCTTGAAATGTTAGAAGATATGGAAACAGGTGTAGCAGCAGCACGTAAAGGTTGGATTCAAAAAGATAACGTGATTAACACGTGGGATATTGAACGTTTATTAGACTATATTAAACGTAATAAGTAACACAAGGGGGACCTGCAACATGTTAGAAAGAACGTTGCGTGTATTAGAATACAATAAAGTAAAAGAACAATTACTTGAACATACAGCATCTTCACTTGGTCGTGACAAAGTGAAGCATTTAGTGCCGAGCACTGATTTTGAAGAAATTGTAGAAATGCAAGATACAACGGATGAAGCAGCGAAAGTCATTCGTTTAAAAGGTAGTGCACCATTAGGTGGCATTACGGATATTCGTTCAAATGTGAAGCGTGCAAAGATTGGAAGTATGTTAAGCCCGAATGAACTACTTGATATTGCGAATACGATGTATGGTAGTCGTAATATGAAACGTTTCATTGAAGATATGGTTGATAACGGTGTCGAGCTTCCGATTTTAGAAACTCATGTCGCTCAAATTGTATCTTTATATGATTTAGAAAAGAAAATTACAAATTGCATCGGTGATGGCGGTGAAGTAGTCGATAGCGCGAGTGATAAACTGCGTGGTATTCGTACTCAAATTCGTACTGCGGAAAGCCGTATTCGTGAAAAGTTAGAAAATATGACGCGTTCTTCAAACGCGCAAAAGATGTTGTCTGACTCGATTGTAACGATTCGTAACGAACGTTACGTAATACCAGTAAAGCAAGAATACCGCGGCGTATATGGTGGTATTGTTCACGATCAATCTGCTTCTGGACAAACGTTATTTATTGAACCGCAAGTCATTGTAGAATTAAATAACGCACTGCAAGAAGCACGAGTGAAAGAAAAACAAGAAATCGAACGCATCTTATTAATGTTAACGGAAGAAGTGGCAGTAGAAGCCGATATCGTTTTATCAAACGTAGAAGTAGTTGCAAATCTTGATTTCATCTTTGCGAAAGCTTTTTATGCGAAGCGAATTAAAGCAACGAAACCAATCGTAAATAACAAGCGTTACATGGATTTAAGACAAGCACGTCATCCGCTTATCGATCCAGAAATTATCGTGCCAAATAACATTATGTTAGGTAAAGATTTCACGACAATTGTTATTACAGGACCGAATACAGGTGGTAAAACAGTTACGCTGAAAACGGTTGGTATTTGTGTATTAATGGCGCAATCTGGCCTTCACATTCCAGTAATGGATGAATCAGAGATTTGTGTATTTAAAAATATCTTTGCTGATATCGGTGATGAGCAATCGATTGAACAAAGTTTAAGTACGTTCTCCTCACATATGGTGAACATTGTAGATATTTTAGAAAAAGCTGATTTTGAAAGCTTAGTTTTATTCGATGAATTAGGTGCTGGAACAGACCCGCAAGAAGGTGCTGCACTAGCAATTTCGATTTTAGATGAAGTATGTAATCGCGGTGCTCGCGTTGTTGCTACGACGCATTACCCAGAATTAAAAGCATACGGATACAACCGTGAGCAAGTTATTAATGCGAGTGTTGAGTTCGATGTGAACACATTAAGCCCAACATATAAATTATTAATCGGTGTACCAGGTCGTAGTAACGCCTTTGAAATTTCGAAGCGTCTTGGATTATCTGATCGCGTTATTGACCAAGCCCGTAACCACATTAGTACAGATACAAATAAAATCGAAAATATGATTGCGAAGTTAGAAGAGAGCCAGAAGAACGCAGAGCGTGACTGGAATGAAGCAGAGGCACTTCGCAAACAATCTGAGAAACTTCATCGTGAGTTGCAACGTCAAATTATTGAATTTAACGATGAGCGTGATGAAAAACTATTAAAAGCGCAAAAAGAAGGGGAAGAAAAAGTCGAAGCTGCGAAGAAAGAAGCAGAAGGTATTATTCAAGAACTTCGTCAATTGCGTAAAGCACAGCTTGTAAATGTGAAAGACCATGAGCTTATTGAAGCGAAGAGCCGTCTAGAAGGAACAGCGCCAGAGCTTGTGAAGAAGCAAAAAGTAAACGTGAAAAACACTGCGCCGAAACAACAGTTACGTGCAGGCGATGAAGTAAAAGTATTAACGTTCGGTCAAAAAGGTCAATTACTTGAAAAAGTAAGCGATACAGAGTGGAGCGTACAAATCGGTATTCTGAAGATGAAAGTAAAAGAATCTAATATGGAATACATTAACACACCGAAACAAACAGAGAAAAAAGCAGTCGCAAGTGTGAAGGGTAGAGATTACCACGTTTCATTGGAACTTGATCTTCGCGGTGAACGTTATGAAGATGCAATGATGCGCGTTGAAAAATATTTAGACGATGCCCAGCTTGCAAGTTATCCTCGTGTATCAATCATTCACGGTAAAGGAACAGGAGCGCTTCGCCAAGGTGTACAAGATTACTTGAAGAAGCACCGCGGCGTGAAGAATTACCGTTACGGTGACATGGGCGAGGGAGGCCTAGGCGTAACAGTTGTCGAATTAAAATAGAAAACAACGAAACAAAGGGGAAACCATTATATGTTTATGGACAAACTTGCAAAAGTATTGTTAGCTTGTTGTGGAATATTTTTGGTGATTGGGGTTATTTATTTAGTTGTTTTTGCGAAGTGAAAAAGCGTCAATCGTGGCATAATGATATTGCCATAGATTGACGTTTTTATTATATATGAAAAGGAACAAAACATGAAAATCAACCAATACATAAGCGAAGCAAAATCCTGCTCAAGACGTGAAACAGATCGCCTTATTAAAGCTGGACGCGTGGCTATTAATGGCGAAATATGTACGCACGGTGCACTCGTGAGCGATGGTGATAGGGTAACGATTGATGGGCAAGTTATTGTAAAAGAAGAGAAAGAAAAAGTGTATATCGCATTCCATAAACCAGTCGGAATTACTTGTACAGCAGCTGATCATATTGAAGATAATATTATTGATTATATCAATTACCCAGAGCGAATCTTTCCAGTTGGGCGATTAGATAAAGCATCAGAAGGACTTATTTTATTAACGAATGATGGCGCGATTGCCAATCAAATTTTACACGGTGATCACGAACACGAGAAAGAATATGTTGTCACAGTCGATAAACCTTTTACGGACTGGTTTATTGATGAGATGTCCAGCGGTGTAAAGATTAAAGATGGTATGACGAAGCCGTGCAAAGTGACGAGAGTCGATCAATCAACATTTCGTATCGTTTTAACGCAAGGAATGAACAGGCAAATTCGTAGAATGAGTCGTGCTTTCGGATTTACTGTAATAAAGCTAAAGCGAGTGCGCATTATGAATATAGAGCTAAATGAGCTTGGAGTAGGAAAATGGCGGAACATTGCAACTGAGGAATTAGAGATATTAAAAGGGCAGTTATAGGGAGGAAAAATTTTCTCCCTATATTTTTTTGTCAGAAAAAATAAAACTATTGATTTTTTAAAAAATAGCCCATATAATAAAAAACAACAAGTTTCGACAAGATATTTTATAAAAGTAATGATGAGGACATGAGTTGTATTTTACGATTCTCAGAGAGGGGAGCCTTAGGCTGTGAGCTTCCTAATACGAAAAGACAAGCTTACCACCTCTAAACTTCAAGAGTGAACTGCATGCATGATGCATTGTAATTCTTGACGGATAAAACCGTTATCAATTTACACGAGCTATAAAATGAGCTTATTTTGCTATAAATTCATTTTATTAGAATAAGGGTGGAACCACGATTTCAACACTCGTCCCTTTGTTAGGGACGGGTGTTTTTTGCGTTCTTTTACGGGGAAGTATGCTTGAAAGAGGATATGTGACGGATTATATTTCAGAATATTTTGTCAATTAATTATTTTAGGAGGTTAGTAGAAATGAAGTCATCTTTAAAGTTTTCAGAGATGTTTGCAATAAGTTTAATGTTATTTGCACTGTTTTTTGGTGCAGGTAATATGATTTTTCCACCAGCGTTAGGGCAAGGTGCTGGAACGGACGTATGGATCGCGCTGTTTGGTTTTATCGTAACAGGCGTTGGACTACCTTTATTAGGCGTAATTGTTATAGCTTTAAAGGGAGATATTAATGAGCTAGCAGGACGTGTACATCCTATATTCGCACTTGTTTTTATCACTGCCATTTATTTATGTTTAGGCGTATTCGTAAGTGTGCCGCGTACAGGAACAGTAGCTTATGAGATGAGTGTTGCACCGTTTTTACCAAGTGAGATAGCAGGTCAGTCATATCCACTTGTTATCTTTACACTTATTTTCTTTGCAGTAACTTTCTATTTAGCTTTAAATCCTTCGAAATTAGTGGGGCGTATTGGTAAAGTGCTAACTCCAATATTATTAGCTGTTATTGCAATTATCGTAGGTAAAGCACTTATTACACCAATTGGAGAATTTGGTGCACCGACAGAAGTGTATAGTGCTCCTCTCTTTAAAGGATTTATTGATGGATATTTAACTTTAGATGGACTTGCAGCACTTGTATTCGGAAATGTTGTAATTCATGCGTTAAAAGAAAAAGGCATTACAAATAAAAATAGTATTGCAAAAGTAACAATCTTTGCAGGATTTATTGCAGCGCTTGGTCTACTACTTGTGTATTTAGCGCTTGCTTATCTTGGAGCTTCTAGTGTGTCACTTGGAATGGGCGCAAACGGAGGAATTATTTTAACAAATGTCGTGAAGCATTTATTTGGCAGTTACGGAACTTTATTACTAGGGATCGCAATTACAGCAGCATGTTTAACAACTTCTGTAGGTATTGTTGCAGCTTGTGGTGATTACTTCTCTTCCTTATTACCAAAGCTTTCTTATCAAAAAGTCGTTTTCATTTTCTGTGTATTAGCATTTATGGTAGCAAATCTTGGGTTAACTCAGTTAAATGCATTAGCATTACCAATCTTAATCGCTATTTATCCAATTGGAATCGTACTTATCGTATTATCACTTGTTGAAAACTACGTTCGTCTTCCATTAGCGATGTATGTGGGGGGGATTGTAGGAGCATTTGCAATCAGTTTCTTTGATGGGTTACACAATGCAAACCTTCAAATTGCAGCGCTAGCACCTATTTTAGATAAGATTCCATTATATAGTGTAGGAATTGGTTGGTTAGTTCCAGGCATAATCGGTATAGGATTTGGTTATATAGTTTCTAAGTTTCAAAAGCAGGAAATTGCTGTAGAAAAATAGAGAAAAGAGGCTTTCTATAATAGAAAGTCTCTTTTTTTGTAGAAAAAGCCATATATAGAGAAATTCAGATATTAAAAATTTTATACGTAATATAGTTGACAAAAAATTTATGAGTAGGCTAAGATTGACTTAGTTGTGGAAATATTGGAAGGGAAGTGAGGGATAAGGGGTTTCTATAACTATAGTGTTGTTATGGGAAGAGGTGAAAGAAGGGGCGAAGAGATAGTTTATTTTTTTTGATTTATATTGAGAATGATAATCAATAAAAAAGTTTTATAATTTTTTCTCAGTTTCTATGCCTTTGTATAAGGAATAGGGTGAGATATTATTTTTAATATTCAATGAGAATGATAATCAATAATACTTATGTTACATAAAAGAATGCTAATTAAATAATAGGTAAAAGAGATTATTTTTTTCTTATAAATTGAGAATAATTATCATTTTCAAAAAGTGAAATGAAAGATAACCAAGGAGGAAACAAGAAAAATGAAAAAGGTTTCTGTATTACCCGCTTTTATTATAACGTTCGTATGTATGCTAGCTTTTCTTGTAATGCCATACGGAAATGCTTCAGCAAAACTAGCTGATGGTACTTACGATATTAATTACGTAATTCAAAAAGCGGAAAATGATTCAGCTTCAATGGCAAATGACTATTTTGAAAAGCCAGCAAAATTAGTAGTGAAAAACGGTGAGATGAGAGTACAAGTTCCGATGAATCATAGTGCTTGGATTACAGAATTTAAAGCACCAGAGAACGGGAATTTTGTTGATGCGAAAGTTGTTAGTAAAGATGAATCGGCAGATAAAAGAACAGTAGAGTTTAAAGTAGATGATTTATCCAAACCGGCAGCTGTAAAAATTCATGTTGTTGTACCAAATGCAAACTATGACCACCACTACACAATTCGTTTTGCTTTTGATGCAAATGTAAAAGCTGTAGGTGGCGATAACGGCGTAGCTGCTACTACAAAAAATAATGATCAAGCGAAAACAGATACACAAGTAAAAGAAGAGAAAACAAAAGTAGAGAATAAGGAAGCAGCTAAAGAAGTGAACAAAGAAACAAAAAATGAAAATGGAAAAGCTGAAAAAACAGATAACCCAAAAACAGGCGATGAAGCACGTATTGGATTGTTTGCAGCGTTAATTCTTATTTCAGGTGCTTTCTTAATTCGTAAAGTGAAGTTGAGTAAATAAATCTTTTGAAGGGTGATGAATATATGTTTAAACAATTTAAAATGATTATTGCCGTATTTGCTGTTTTATTTACGTTTATCGCAACACTAGGTTTACAAGATGCAAAGGCTACTACAAAACTAGCTGATGGAAAATATAATATTGCTTTTACTGTATGGAAAGGCGATAAAGATGAATCGTCTAGAATGAATAGTTATTTTGAAAGCCCAGCAACATTAACAGTTAAAAATGGAAAACAATATGTTTCATTTAAAGTGAAAGATAGTGCTTCTATTAAAAGTTTCCAAGTAGAAAAAGATGGTCAATTTGTAGAAACAACCGTGTTAAGTGAAAACAAAAAAGATAATACTAGAGTTGTAGAATTTGAAGTTGCTGACTTGTCAAAAAAACTAAATGGCAAGGTGAAAATTAATATTCCAATTATTAATTATAATGCTTCGTATGATATTCGCTTTGTATTTGATGGGAATAGTATTAAATAATTTTCAAAAGGGAGAGTCGTTCCATTGAACAGGTATACAAAAATTATTGTTGCTATGTTTTTAATGATATTTACATTCGTATCAACATTACAACCACTTGCAGTTCAAGCAGCTACCAAGTTGGCTGACGGTGAATATTCAATTGGCTTCAAAGTTTTAAAAGATACATCAGATGAAGAATCAATGATGAATCAATATTCAGTAAGCCCGGGAACTTTAAAAGTGAAGGATGGGAAAAAGAAAGTATCCTTTACATTAACGAATAGTTCATGGATTACGAAGTTTGAAACAGAAAAAGCAGGTAAGCTAGTTGCGACAAATGTAATTAGTGAAGATAAAGAAAAAGATACAAGAGTAGTAGAATTTGATGTAGAAGATGTAGAGAAGGTATTAAATGCAAAAGTAAAAGTAGATATTGATTTTTTAAATTATCATCATGAGTACGACGTTCGTATTGCATTTGATCAAAATAGCATTACACCAATTCATGTAGAAAAACCAAATGAAAAAGAGGACCCAGCTAATAAGCCAGATCCAAATGAAACTACCGATCCAGGTCAGAAGCCCGACCAAAAGCCTGACCCAGATCAACAACCAAATTCTAACACAATTACAGATGGTGCGTACAGCATTCCATTTAAAGTGTTAAAAGATCAAACAGATGAAGAATCTAAGATGAATACTTACATGGTAAATCCAGGAATATTAAAAGTAGAAAACGGTAAGAAAAAAGCAATTGTAACATTAAAAAGTAGCTCATTAATTAAAAATTTCCAAACGGAAAAAGATGGCGCATTTGTTGATGCAAAAGTAGTGAGTGAGGATAAGGAAAAAGATACAAGAGTAGTAGAGTTTGAAGTAAACGATTTGTCTAAAAAACTAAATACAAAAGTATTTATCGAAATGGCATCAAGAAATTATAAGCAAACGCATGATGTACAACTTTTATTTGAACAAGATAAACTTGAACAAATTAAAAATGAAGAGAAACAACCAGAAGTAGAAAAACCAGAAGTAGAAAAACCAGAAGTAGAAAAACC
>NZ_FNUW01000001.1:355471-373920 GCF_900108285.1 Bacillus sp. ok061
GAAGTAGAAAAACCAGAAGTAGAAAAACCAGAAGCAGAAAAACCAGATGCTGAAACAATTAAAGATGGTGAATACAGCATCAATTTTAAAGCGTTAAAAGATCAAACAGACGAAATTTCAATGATGAACACATATACAAAAAGTCCAGGTGTGCTAAAAGTAAAAGATGGTAAGAAGTATGTATCATTTACGTTAACGAACAGTTCTTGGATTACAAAATTTGAATTTGAGAAAAATGGTTCGTTTGTTGATGCAAATGTAATAAGTGAAGATAAAAAAGTTGATACACGCGTAGTGGAAGTAGAAGTACCAGATTTATCGAAAAAGTTAAATGCAAAAGTAAAAGTAGATATCGATTCAATGAATTATCACCATTTTTACGATATTCAATTTGCATTTGATAAAGGTAGCATTAAGCCGTTAGATAACCAAGGCGGAAACAACAACCAAGGTGGAAACGACAATCAAGGCGGAAACAACAACCAAGGTGGAAACGACAATCAAGGCGGAAACAACAACCAAGGTGGAAACAACAATCAAGGCGGAAACGACAATCAAGGCGGAAACGACAATCAGGGTGGAAACAATAACCAAGATAATAACACAACAATTGATCCAAAAGCTCTTAAAGATGGTGAATACAGCATTGGCTTTAAAGTGTTAAAAGATCAAACAGATGAAATCTCAATGATGAACACATACACAAAAAGCCCAGGTGTATTAAAAGTAAAAGATGGTAAGAAATACGTATCGTTTACATTAACAAATAGTACATGGATTACGAAATTTGAATTTGAGAAGAATGGTTCTTTCGTTAATGCAAAAGTGTTAAGTGAAAATAAAGAACAAAATACAAGAGTAGTAGAAGTAGAAGTAAACGATTTGTCTAAAAAATTAAATACAAAAGTAAAAGTAGATATTGATTCAATGAATTATCACCATTTCTACGATGTTCAATTTGTATTTGATCAAGACAGTATTAAAGCTTTAGGGAATCAAGGTGGAAACGACAACCAAGGAGGAAACGACAACCAAGGCGGGAATGACAACCAAGGTGGAAACGACAACCAAGACGGGAATGACAACCAAGGTGGAAATAATAACCCGAAAGTAATAGTTGATCCGAAAAATTTAGTAGATGGCCAATATGATATTACATTTAAAGTATTAAAAGATAAAACAGATGAGATTTCAAAGATGAATGACTATGTTGTAAATCCAGCGAAATTAATCGTAAAAGATGGTAAAAAATACATTGAGATGACGCTGAAAAATAGTGCGTGGATTACGAAATTCCAAACGGAAAACAAGGAACTATTCGCTGATGCGAAAGTAGTAAGCGAAGATAAAAATGCAAATACGCGAGTAGTACAGTTTGAAGTAGAAGATCTATTTAAAAAATTAAACGCAAAAGTAAAGGTAGACATCGATGAGATGAACTACCATCATTTCTACGATGTACAAATTCAATTTGATACAAATAATATCGGCGCGTTAGGAACTATTAAAGAGGAACCGAAAAATGAACCGAAAAATCCAGTGACTACACCGAAAGTAGATAATATAAAAACAGTAGGTACTCCTGATTTTAACCGAAATGCAGATGGTCAGAAGAAAAAAGAAGATACAAAAAATGATTCGAAAAAAGAGAAAAACTCAAAAACTGCAGATACAGCACAACTTGGTTTATACATGGTGTTACTGCTAGGTTCACTTGCTTTACTAGTTCGTAAATATAGAGCAGGTAGATTGTAATTTTTGGAGTCTTGATGCATGTTCGCGTGCATCAAGACTTGTTTCATATTGTATGGAAGGGAGTGGTGATTGAGAGTGAAGAAAATCGTAAGTGTACTAATGGCTATCATTTTGTTAATGAGTATAGCAGGGTGCTCATCACCAAAAAAAGAAACAGCAAAGCAGGTAAAGAGTGAGAGTAAGGAGCGCGTTGTTGCAACAACAGTGGCTGTTACTGAAATTATGGATGCGTTAGAAGTAGATTTAGTCGGTGTTCCAACAAGTTCTAAAACTTTACCAAAGCGATATAAAGGTTTACCTGAAGTTGGGAATCCAATGAGTCCAGATATGGAAAAGGTAAAGTCATTAAAGCCTTCAGAAGTGTTATCTGTGACAACACTTGAATACGAATTAAAGCCAGTTTTTGATGGTGTGGGTATGAAAGCAACCTTTTTAGATTTAACGAGTTTAAAAAATATGCAAAGTTCTATTAGCGATTTAGGTAAGAAATATGGACGTGAAAAACAGGCTGAAGCAGTAGTAACTAAGTTAGATAAAAAGGTTGCTAGCATTCAAAAGGAAGTAAAAGGAAAGAAAGAACCGACAGTGCTTATTTTATTAGGTGTGCCGGGAAGTTATTTAGTAGCAACAGAGCATTCTTATATTGGAGATTTAGTGAAACAATTAGGTGGTAAAAATATTGTGCAAGGTGAACAAGTAGAATATTTAGCTTCTAATACAGAGTATTTAAAGAAAGCCGATCCAGATATTATTTTACGAGCAGCTCATGGTATGCCTGATGAGGTTGTAAAAATGTTTGATAAAGAATTTAAAACAAATGATATTTGGAAACACTTTGCTGCGGTTAAAAATAACCGTGTTTATGATTTAGAAGAGCGTTTATTTGGAACGACAGGCAATTTAGCAGCAATTGAAGCTTTAGATGAATTGAAAAAAATGATGTATCCGTGATGCATTTTAATATAAAGGAAGAGTAGAATGAATAAAAAAACTTGGAGTTTCCTCATTGTTACTGCATTGCTCATTGTTATGACATCATTGTCAGCGATGAAAGGGAGTTTAGAAGTAGGTATTGTTGAACTTGTACAAGGGATATTTACAGGTGGAAATGAAGATGTTGAAGTCATTAAAGATTTACGTTTCCCGCGTATTATTATTGCGCTGTTCACTGGAGCGGCTCTTGCTGTTTCAGGGGTGCTTTTTCAAGCTGTTATGAAGAATCCACTCGCTGATGCTGGGGTAATCGGTATATCTTCAGGAGCAAGTTTTATGACACTCGTTATTATTACTTTGTTCCCGCAATTCTTTTTCTGGACCCCCGTATTCGCCTTTTTAGGTGGTGCGCTTGCGTGTTATCTCGTTTATTCGTTTTCATGGAAGTCAGGGTTAAGCCCACTTCGCATTATTTTAATTGGTATTGCTATTAATGCGATGTTTACTGGATTAAATGAATCATTCGTTACGATTTGTGGGTATTTTATTAAAAGTATTAAGCAAACGACGACTTCTAACATAACAATGAAGACGTGGGGCGATGTAGAAATAATGGTGACTTATGGAACGATTGGTCTTATTCTTGCTCTGTTCGTAGGAGCTTGGTGTAACTTATTATCGCTACAAGATAAGACTGCGAAAAACTTAGGCTTGCACGTGACGAGAGTTCGTCTTATTATTTCTGCCATTGCAGTACTCTTAGCGGCAGTATCAACAGCGATTGCAGGTGTTATTGCTTTTGTAGGATTACTAGTTCCGCATATTTCAAGACAATTGGTCGGTTCAGACCATAAAGTATTAATTCCATTTTCTGCTCTTGCAGGGGCGTTATTAATTTTGACAGCGGATACGATTGGAAGGTTAATTGTGCCACCTAATGAAATTCCAGCAGCAACAATTATGGCGGTTATTGGTGGTCCATTCTTAATATTCTTGCTTAGAAAGAGTGATAAAGTTCATGGAAATTAAAAATGTAACCTTTTCATACGATAACGTAACAAATCGTTTAAAGTCTGTTAGTAGTGAAATAGAAATTGGGAAAATTACAACAATCATTGGCCCGAATGGATGCGGGAAATCAACATTACTTAGTGTCATGTCTAGAAATCACGTTCCTAGCAGTGGAGAAGTAATACTTGATGGGAAAGCGATTAGTGAATATAAACCGAAAGAGCTTGCTAGAAAGCTAGCAGTTGTCCACCAACAAAATGAGGCTCCAGCAGATATTACAGTGGAAAAGCTAATAAGCTTTGGACGTATGCCATATAAAAATATTTTCTCTCCGCAAACAGATGAAGATAGAGAAGCGATAGAGCGTGCACTAGTATGTACGAATTTACAAAGTAAGCGTGATAAGCCAATCTATGCTTTATCCGGTGGAGAGAGGCAGCGAGTTTGGATCGCAATGACATTAGCTCAAAATACACCAATGATTTTCTTAGATGAACCGACAACCTATTTAGATATTTACTATCAGCTAGAAATATTAGAATTAGTGAAAGAGTTAAATGAAGTGTATGGATTAACGATTGTAATGGTATTACATGATATTAATCAAGCCATTCGTTATAGCGACCATATTATCGTTATGAAAGATGGAGAGATCATTACGAAAGGTAATCCTAATGATGTAATAACAGAAGAGATGGTTAAAGCAATATATGGTGTAGATGTCATTGTAAAGCAGGATGAAGATACTGGATTGTATATGGTACCTATGGGAATCTAAAGGCTGAGTATAATCCGTTTTGAGGTGATAATTTGAATAGCAAGAACGGACGGAAAAAGAATTCTTTTTTTCAACGCATACTTACAATTGCGTTTTTAGGAGTCTTTTTCTATTCAATGTATGAGTTGGGTGGGATTTTCATGGATTATTATGAAAATCGTAAAGTAATGGCTGAGGCACAACATATTTATAAAAGAAGTCCAATGGAAGAAAAATCGGAAGACGGAGAGGTACGTAAACAGTTTCAGGATCTCCAGAAAATTAATCCAGAGATAGTCGGATGGATTACGATGGATGATACACAAATTAATTATCCAATCGTTCAAGCAAAAGATAATGATTACTATTTGTTTCGTAATTATAAAGGTGAAGATATGAGAGCGGGAAGCATTTTTATGGACCATCGTAATGATGTGAAATCTCAAAATCGAAATACGATTTTATATGGCCATCGTATGAAAGACGGTTCTATGTTTGGTAGTTTAAAAAAAATGTTGGATGAAGACTTTTTCATGTCCCATCGTAAATTATATTACGATACATTATTTGAAGGATACGACGTTGAAGTTTTTTCAGTATACACGACAACAACGGACTTTTATTACATTGAAACGGATTTTGAAAATGATGCAGCATATACATCGTTCTTAAAGGAAGTTCAAGAAAAATCACTGTACAAAACGGATACGGAATTGACGGCTAATGATGAAATCGTAACACTTTCTACTTGTGACTATGCGCTTGATCCAGAGGCTGGAAGGCTAGTTGTACACGCAAAGTTAGTAAAAAGAAATTAAAGAAAAAAGTATAGAATATGAGAAGTGATAGATAACGCTTCTCATATTCTATACTTTAAAAAAGAACTGTTTTTACTGTGCTGCAGCCATTGGCATACGTACAACTTTTACATCATAGTAAGCAATTTTATTATCAAGAATATATTCTGGCATTCCACCTTGATGTGAGTGAGCATCTTTAAATGCGGCGCTCTTTGTCCAACCTTGGAAATCTTCTTTTGCATTCCATCGAGTGCTAATTGTTACCTCATCATAATCAACTGTATTTTGCGTTAAAAGAACTTCTAGACCTAAAAAGCCTGGCATCGTTTCAACTTTACCTACTTTATTAAAACGCTCAATTAATTTATGTCCATTTCCCTTTGTAATTTTAGCTGTATTTGTAACAATAATCATGTTTATTCCTCCTATAAATGTAGCTATATTTTCAAGAACTCATATACATTAAATGATAATGAAAATCATTATCATTGTCAATGGTAAATGTGAAATATATAATTTTTTTCTATTATTTTGGACAGTGAGATTTCCATTTCAAAACGTAGTAAATATGTGGCGGTTAAGTGCGAGAATAAGCGAGTTGTACTAGCAAAGCAATAATATGGTATAGTGAAACGAGGCTGTTTTTTCAGGCTTGTTTTTTAAATGCTTCCTATAGAGAAAGCATGCAAATGGAAAGGAAGTTATTATATGCAATCAGAAGTAACTATAAAAATAAAACCGAAATTTATAAAAGAAATTAAAAGTGGATATCCACTTATTTTAAAAGATGCAATTCAAAATTTAAACGATGTTCGTGAAGAAGGGACAATCATCAAAGTAGTAGATGAGAAGAACAACTTTGTCGGAAAAGGTTATTATGGAAAACAAAATAAAGGATACGGCTGGATTTTAACGAGAAAAGAGAGTGAACAAATTAATCAATCTTTCTTTGAAAGTAAAATCAAATCTGCCTTACATAAACGAAAACAATTTTATAAATCAAGTGATACGACAGCATTCCGCGCCCTAAACGGTGAAGGTGATGGTCTTGGCGGACTAATTATCGATTATTATGACGGCTACTACGTAGTAAGTTGGTATAGTGAAGGGATTTATACTTTCAGAGATGAGATTATAGCAGCTCTGCAAAAAGTAGCAAACTTTAAAGGCATTTATGAGAAAAAGCGTTTTGATACGAAAGGGAAATATATTGAGGGTGATGATTTCGTAGCAGGAGAGCGCGGTGAGTTCCCGCTTATCGTAAAAGAGAACGGTGTGAACTTCGCTGTTTATTTAAATGACGGGGCAATGGTTGGTGTATTTTTAGATCAACGTAACGTTCGAAAACAAATTCGTGACAAATATGCAAAGGGAAGAACAGTGTTAAATATGTTCTCTTATACAGGTGCTTTCTCTGTATTTGCAGCGCTTGGCGGAGCGAGTAAAACGACGAGTGTTGACCTTGCAAATCGTAGTTTAAGTAAAACAATTGAGCAGTTTAGTGTCAATGAAGTTGATTATGAAGCACAAGATATTATTGTAGAAGATGTATTTCTTTACTTCAAATATGCAGCTAAGAAAAAGATGAAATTTGATATGGTTGTACTTGATCCTCCAAGCTTCGCCCGATCAAAAAAATATACATTTAGTGCAGCAAAAGATTATAAAAATTTATTGAAAGAAACAATTGCTATTACAGAAAATAATGGTATTATCGTTGCTTCTACAAATTGTAGTGCATTCGATATGAAAAAGTTTAAAGGCTTTATCGATACAGCCTTTAAAGAAATGAATGGCAAATATAAAATATTAGAAGAACATTCTTTACCAGAAGATTTCCGTACCATTGATCAATTTAAAGAAGGAGACTACTTAAAAGTAGTTTTCATCGAGAAAATTAAAGGTTAATAAAGAAAAGGAGCTCGAGTTTACTTGAGCTCCTTTTCTTATTGAACGATATTTTGTACTCTACCGACTTGCCCGTCCTGCAATCGCACTTTAATGCCATGTGGATGGGAAGGGGAGTTTGTTAAAATATCTTTTACAATGCCACGTGTTAATTTGCCTGTTCGTTGATCTTGTTTTAATACAATATCAACTTCAAGACCGGGTGCGATATTAGAACGTTTTTGTCCGTTCATTTACACACCTGTACGTCTACGTTGGTTGTTTGTCTTCTTTGTTTGTTGGTTTTGTAATTTTTTCGTTTCTTGGTTTTGATTTTTTGCATTTTGACCATTTCCATTTCCTTGCTTTTTCTTAGCAAGTTGTTCACGCATTAAATCAGCTAAGCTTACTTTTTTGTTTTCTGACATGATAAGTCTCCTTTATATAAAGTTAATTATGAACTATCGTAGTAAATTTCATCATATCATTGTTATGGAAGGAAGGGAAGTTGGTTTGAAAATTCATATTATTCTTCACAGTGTTCATTCGTTACGATACAATTAGCATGTTAATGTTTGTAAAAAGGGGATAGACATATGTCACATCATATTTTATTAGTGGAAGATGATATTTCAATTCAAGAGATGGTGGAAAAGTATTTAATAAAAGAGGGCTTTCAAGTTACAATCGCGTCTGATGGAGAGGAAGGCGTGAACACATATTTAAAAGGTTCATTTGATTTGATTATCCTCGACATTATGATGCCGAAGCTAGATGGATTAGAGGTTGTACGTATTATTCGTGAAAAAAGTGCAGTTCCGATTTTAATGATGTCAGCAAAAGATACAGATGTTGATAAAGCTGTCGGATTAGGACTTGGAGCAGATGATTACATTTGTAAGCCGTTTTCTATGATTGAATTGGCTGCACGTGTAAAAGCAGGTATTCGGAGGTCTACGAAATACTCGGCTACAGAAACTATAGAAAAAATGATTCAAATTGGTGATTTAACAATTGATGCAATTAATTTTACTGTAGAAAAAAACGGGAAGCCTCTCAAACTTACTTTAAAAGAATTTGAGATTTTAAAGCTATTCGTAAAGAACCAAAATCGAGTATTTACAAAAGCGCAAATATATACGTTAGTTTGGAATGAAGAGTATTACGGTGACGATAACGTTATTAATGTTCATATGAGAAGATTGCGTGAGAAAATCGAAAGTGACCCATCTAATCCAGAATATATTAAAACGTTATGGGGCATCGGCTATAAGCTGGAAGTAATGTAATATGATCAATTTGTTAATAGGTATTATTTTTATATTGTTATGTGTTATTTATATGCAATATAAAATGAGAAAAAATAGTAGTGAAAATTTACGATACACATATGAAAAGTTAGAAAGTATTGTAAATGACAAAACAGGCGAGACGTTACTCGTTATGACAGATGATCTAGAATTGCAAAAATTATTAGTGGCAATTAATCAATTATTAGATGCAAAACAGAAAACGAATGCAGATCATGCAAAAGTAGAAATTTCGATGAGAAAAATGCTTTCAAATATTTCGCATGACTTGAAAACACCACTAACAGTTATTCTTGGATATACAGAAATGTTAAATAAGGATAAAACGATAAATAAAGAAGAACAACAAATATTACTTGAAAAAGTGCATACGAAAACACTAGAAGTGATGGAGTTAATTCATAAGTTTTTTGACTTGGCAAAATTAGAATCTGGTGACAAAGCAATTGAAATGACAAAAGTAAATATGAATGAAGTTTGCCGCGAGAAGATTTTATCTTTTTATGATTTAGTGACGACGAAAGGTTTTCAGGTTCATATTGATATACCAGAAAGAAATATATACGCACTTGGAAATGTAGAAGTATTAGGTAGGGTATTGAATAATTTAATATCAAATGCGATTACATATGGAGACGATGGAAAGGCACTTGGTATGACGTTAAGAGATGATGACACGAGTGTGTATATAGACGTATGGGATAAAGGAAAAGGGATTGATGAATCTCATATTGATAAAGTATTTGAGCGTATGTACACACTTGAAGATTCAAGAAATAGATTGTACCAAGGAAGCGGTCTAGGATTAACGATCACGAAACGGCTTGTGGAAGCGATGGACGGAAAAATTCACCTTTCTAGTAAACCGTATGAAAAAACAATTTTTACAATTGTATTAACAAAGATGCAGTTTTAGCTTGTAGAGCAGTAGATTCTACAAGCTTTTTTTCAGCGTAAGGAATTTGTAAGAAACGGGTAAGAAAAAAGAGATTTCCGTTGTCTATTATAGAAATATAGAGTATTGCGAAAGGGGAAAGTAACATGACATATATATTAAAAACAAATCAGTTAACGAAAGTGTTTAAAGGGAAAGAAGTTATTTCCAGTGTTAACATGCATGTGAAAAAAGGAGAAATTTACGGTTTTTTAGGACCAAACGGTGCTGGTAAAACAACGATTATGAAAATGATTACAAATTTAATAAAACCGACGAGTGGTGATATTGAAATCTTCGGTGAGAAATTAACAGATACATCTTATGAAGTATTAAAAAGAATGGGGACAATTATTGAATACCCAATCTTTTATGATAAATTAACGGCGAAAGAAAACTTAGACCTGCATTGTGAATATATGGGCTACTACGATAAAAATGCAATTGACCATGCTTTACATTTAGTGAAACTACAAGGGATAGATAATAAAAAAGTAAAAGATTTTTCATTAGGAATGAAACAACGACTCGGTATTGCAAGGGCAATCGTGACAAAGCCAGAATTGCTCATTTTAGATGAACCAATTAACGGTTTAGATCCAATTGGTATTAAAGAGTTACGAGAGTTATTTAAAATGCTCTGCAAAGAATATGGCATTACATTATTAGTTTCTAGTCATATTTTAGGTGAGATGGAACTAATGGCGGATACAATTGGTGTGATTCAAAATGGAAAACTAATAAAAGAAGTTTCAATGAAGAGTATTAACGGAAAACAAACAGAGTATATTGAAATTACTGTTCCTGATGTGAAACGTGCAGCTTATATTTTAGAAGATAAACTTGGTATAAAAAATTACAAAATAATGAGCGGAAACATGATTCGGGTTTATGAAGTGGCGGTGACACAGCAAGCCATTTCAAAAGCACTTATTATGAACGATGTGGAAATTGAAAGTATTAATAAGAAACATAGTTCCTTAGAAGAATATTTCTTAAATGTAATGGATGGAGAAGGTATTCATGCTTAATGGACTGTGGCTGAACCTGGTAAGTGGATTTATCGTAATGCTAATAAGTGGAATTTTATATTATAGAAAACCAGAGCGGAAATGGTTGTTAATTCTACTAGTGATAGGAACGTTAAGCTTCGTTACTGCTGGAATTAGAATGTTAGCAGCATAAAGACAGTTATATAAAGAATGGAGGAGTGGTTTGTATGCTTAGATTAATAAAGCTCGAATGGAAGAAACATAAATTATCTAGTTACTTTAAAGGGGTAGCAATTTGTATTATAGCAATTTTCGCTGCAGTAAGCCTTATGGCGTGGGGAATTAAAGCCGAGGGGGACGTGCTCTTCTTTGACTTCACGCAACAAATGGTTTTAATAAACACTTTTATTAGGATAACATTCATTATTTTTAGTTCGGTCATTTTATCACGTTTAGTAATTGATGAGTATAAGAACAAAACAATGCAACTACTATTTATGTACCCATTGCAACGAAAAATGCTAATGAGAGCGAAATTAACAATTGTTTTTTGTTTTTGTTTTGTGAGCACGATTATCGCTACTTTCAGTATCAGTTTGCTTGTATATTTTGTGAGTCCAATGATGGGACTGATTGAAACACCAGCTACGATAGGTGAAATAATATCTATCGTTCCAACTACTTTTATAAGTGCATTTATGATATCTGGTATAAGTTTAATTCCTTTATTTTTTGGGATGAGAAAGAAATCGACACCCACAACAATTACTTCTGCAGTAATAATCGGAATGCTAATTAGTAGTAACTTTGGTCCTGGAAACGGTCAAGTAAGTCTGTTTAATTTTATAGCTATCCCAATAGTGCTCTGTTTATTAGGAATTTTCATCAGTTATCTTTCATATCGTAAAATCGACAAGATCGATGTGGCGTGAAGCAAGCTTAAAACAACAACGAACTGGGGTATGAATAGTGAAAAAAATGATAGTAATTGCAATATTATTCATTACAATTGCTAGTGTAGTTTTTGGTATTAAGGTATTTCAGGGGAAAGATTTTAAGAAAGAAAAGTCTTTTGAGATAAATCATATAAAAGAAATAGAAGTGGACAATGAAAACTGGAATCTTGAATTTAAAAGTACAGACGCTAATAAAATAGTAATTTCCGCTCAAGGTGAACAAGCAGATAAAGAGATAGATCCCGTCAAAATAGAAAATGATGAAAATAAAATTGTGATTAGGCAAAAACAAAAGGTGCACAGATTTTTTTATGGTTTTACGTTTAGGAAGAAAAATAGTATATCTATAGCGATTCCGAAGAAAGAAATAGATAAAATTGTATTAAATAATAAATCGGGTGATGTGAAAATAAACGATATAGTAGTAAAAAGCATCGTGACAAAAGGAAAATCTGGAGATGGAATGATTACAGGATTATCGGCAGAGAAGGGTGAATTTACATCCGAAAGCGGAGATTTAATGTTAAAAGATAGTTTATTACAAGAAGTAAATATAACTTCCACTACTGGAGATAATTATGTAAAAAATGTAAAAAATGAAAATATGAACATCAATTCAACATCTGGGGAAGTATTACTGAAAGATATGACAGAAGGAAAGTCATTATTTGTAGAAACAAAATCAGGGGATATTGGCGTACGGTATAAAGGTGTCCCGGCATCATTGAAGCTTATGGCTAAAAGTAATTCGGCTGACGTAATAGTGGATTTAAAAGGACTTAAGAAAGATAAAAGTACAGAAAAAATAAAAGAAGGAACTATTGGTGATGCAAAAAATGAAGTGAAGATTTTAAGTAAAACAGGGGTCATTTATATTGATTAAGTCTTAGGAGGAGGGAGGACCATCATGCTACGTCTTATGAAGCTAGAACTGAAGAAATTTAAACTTGGCTGGTACGTGAAGAGAGCAGTAATTGCAAATCTTGCTATACTGGCATTATTGATTTTTGTTAGCATCGTTTCTCAAATAGAGGGAGATCCAGAAATAAGAGATCCGCAGGCGATTTTGTTAATGGCTAGTTCAATAGTGAGAGCAACATTTATTATTTTTGGCGCTGTACTAATAGCTAAGTTAATAATTGATGAATATAAAAACAAAACAATATTATTGATGTTTTCTTATCCAATTAATCGAAAGAAAATAATGATTAGTAAGTTGGCTATTACAGCAATATTAACATTCATAACAGTTATTTTATCTAATATTTTTGTAGTGGGAATTTTCATTGGAATAGATAGTTATTTTTCGATTCTTCCTAATTCATTCGCAGTAGATCAATTGATTCAAGAAGGGATAAATCTCGTTCCTTTAGCCATTGCCACTGCTGGAATAAGCTTAATTCCTCTATACTTCGGAATGCGTAAACGTTCAGTGCCAACTACTATTGTTTCGTCTATTATCGTTGTGCTAATCGCAATTAATAACCCACCAATATTTCCTATAGCGACCTTTCTTCCTCTTCAATTCGCATTTGCAGTGATTGGTGTGGCGATTGCTTATTATGGAATTAAAAATATTGAGAGGGAAGATGCATTATAAAGTTTCACATGAAACAAGTTACAGAAAAAGACAAGATATGTAAACATCTTGTCTTTTTTGTCGTTACATTTTAGGAACTTCCATTCCAGCCGCAGCCCATTCTTCTTTTGCAGGGCCATATACGCCAGGAACTGTTAAGCCAGCTTGTCGCATTAAAACCGTCATTTGTCCGCGGTGGTGATTTTGATGATTAATGAGTGTCATTAAAAATATAGAATTCGGCATAGGGCGACCAAAGAAGTCATTAATAGTAGCTAAGTCTTTATCAGTCCATTTACTTTGAAGTGTTTCAACAAAAGCCGCGTTTACTTTACGGTATTCATCTGCAATTGTTTTTGCAGAAGTTGGAACAGGATAATCTTTCGATTCTCCTTCAAACTTTAGCCCTGTGCCAGATAGTATAACAGGAATTGCCGTCACGATATGCCAAGCAACTCTTCCTAAAGTCCAATGTTCAGGTGCAATCTCTTGTGATAAAGATGCATCGGTTAATGAATCAAGCATTTTCTGAGTAGACTCTGCTTCGTATGTCCATGATTGTAAAAAGCCTTCAATTGTTTGGTACATTATTGTTATCCCCCTCTACTTATGTTCATAGATTAAGTTCGAGAAGAAATGACAAGTTCCCTTTATGTTTTAATGATAGTATTTAAAATTTTATATATAAATTTTATGATACTATTGAGTGTATATAGAATTATATTAATTTAGGGGGATATGATGAAAAGATTGATTTTAGGAATCATAATTTTATTTTTAATGGTAGGATGTAGCAATGAAACCTATAAAAAAGCAATGGATCAAGGGAAATTGGCGTTAGCGAGTAAAGAATATGACACGGCAGTAGCATCATTTGAGCTAGCATTAGAAGAGAAAAAGGATGATAAAGAAGCAAAGGTATTAAAAGGCCAAACTACTAAGATGATAAGTTCGATAAAAGAGAAATCGAGTGGAAATATAGAACAAGCAATAGGTTTGTTTCAAGAAGTAGAAAAGATGAAAGATGGTTCCACAATCCTTCAAAATCAAGCGAAAGAACAAAAAGATTTGCTTATAGAGCATAAAGAGTTAAAAGGTCAATATATAGGTCAATTGGAAAAGGCAGAGAAGTTAAAGAATGATAAAAAGTATGAAGAGGCTAAAGGGATAGTAAATAAAATTTTTAACGATACTGGTCAAAATCAACAATTTATTTCGGAAAATCAACGGGCCCAAGAGCTGAATAAGCAAATCGATGGCTTACTAACTCAACAAGCAGAAGTCAAGAAAAAAGAGGAAGAGTTAAAAAATGAAAAGAAAAAAGAGGCTGATATTGGAAAGTTAAAGGGGTCTTGGATGTCATCAGAAAGTACAGACAGGCCAGTTGGGTTGGAAATAGAATCTATTAATAGTGAGAAAACAGGCGGAGAATTTATGGAACATAATATTTTTGGGAAAGGGACTACTATAGGAGACTTTCGAATATTAAGTGTGGACCAAGGGATTATTTCCATAGAGCTTGTATTTTTAATGGGAGAAAGAAAACAGAAGGTTGATTTGAAACTTGAGGAGAACACATTAACTGTACATCATGAGTTTATGGGAGGGACTAAATCTGTGAAATTAGTGAGATCAGAGTAATTTATCCCGCTATTCACCTGCAGTAAAATTCCCACCTCAAGATTCGGCTGGAGCAAAGAAGTTAGGTGGGAGATCCACTGCTCATAAAAGCCCGATTGGTGTGGGTTAATAATCAGTGGGGATGAAGAAAACCCCACTGATTAAAGTTTCACTTTATTTAGTATATAAAAAGGAGGCTTCTAAAACGAAGCCTCCTTTTTAATTAACTTTCTTCCCACTCTTCCTCATCAACCATAAGAAATAAGGTGCTCCAAGTACAGCAACGACAAGTCCAGAAGGAATTTCTTTCGGATATGCAATTGTTCGGCCGAGTAAGTCAGCAATGGAAAGAAGAATTGCTCCAAACAGTGCTGAGCAAACGAATAGTCTTTGATGATTCATACCAACAACAATTCTTGCTAAGTGAGGTGCGACAAGGCCTAAAAAGGCAATTGTACCGACAGCAGCGATATTTACTGATGCAAGTAGTGTCGCTAGCACAATCAGAGCAAGACGTGTTTTATTTACTGGTTGCCCAAGTCCAGTTGCTAAATCGTCTCCAAGTACGAGAACGTCAAGTTGTTTTATTAAGAAAAAGATAATGAATACAAGAATTAGAGATGGATATAGAATGATATTTTCTAAGTGATTCCACCCTCTTGCATACGTACTGCCAGATAACCATGTTAAAGCAGCGGCAACATTCAAATTGGCTCTAACGATAAAGATTTGAATAATTGCTGAGCCAAGTGCAGAAATACCAATCCCTATTAAGGCAAGAGCTGTTGGGCTAAACCCTGATTTCCATGAGAAGAAGAGGACAATTCCAACTGCAAGTAGTCCGCCAATAAATGCACCAATTGGTAGGAAGAAACCAGGAAGTGCAGGAAAGACATACATAACAGTTAAAGCACCAACACCAGCTCCCGATGAAATACCAATAATAGAAGGATCGGCAAGTGGGTTTCGTAATATACCTTGGAAAACAAGCCCACTTATTGCAAGGCATGCACCAGCAATAGCGGCAACGAGCATTCTTGGTAAACGAAGATTCATCATCATGTTTTTGTCAAATTGTGTTAATTGACCTGATATAACATTAGTAATGCTTTCGATATAAGCGTTACTACCGATTGTAACACCAAGAGCAATCGTCACAATACAAAGTGTGATAGATATAATGATTACCTTTTTATAAGAGTAATAGCTGGAGCTAGCTCCAGCTGCATTCGCACCATTATCATTCATATATTGTCTCGACTTCATCATTCGATAGACTAAGTAAATAAGCCAAGGAGATCCAATCATTGCTGTGACTGCCCCGACAGGAAGTTCTGCACCGGTTGGATCTATTAGTCTACCGACAACATCTGCTCCAAGCAATAATACTGCCCCCCATAAGAAAGAAGAGAGAAGAAGAGTAAAGTGTTGACGGTATCCGATCAGGCGCATTAAATGAGGTGCAACTAAGCCGACAAATCCAATTGGTCCAACAACAGTAACAATTACTGCTGTTAAAAAGATTGCAGCAATGAAGGCGATAAGACGTGTTACTGCTGTTTTTTCACCAAGAGAAACAGCAACATCATCACCAAGTAAGAGAATGTTGAGTTTACGAGACATAAATAGTAAAACTAGGAAAGAAATAATGATAAATGGAAAAGCAAATTGAACGCCATCCCAGTTATTTTGAATAAGAGAGCCAGCTCCCCATAAAAATAAACCAGCTGTTTCATTTTCATAGAACAGTTGCATCGTTCCGGTAAAGGCAGAAAGCATTAATGTAACGACCATCCCAGCTAATGCCATTCTAAGTGGGGTTCCCTTTTTTCCACCAGAAATACGGTATACAAATAAAGCAGTAATAGCACCGCCGATAAATGTGAACAGAAGAGAATTAATTTGTAAGCCTTTTGGTAAGAAAATTGTAGCCGCTACTAGAAAGAAATATGCGCCAGAGTGAATACCCATTGTACTGGATTCAGCAAGTGGATTTTTCGTTAACGTTTGTAAAATAACCCCAGATGCAGCAAGAGCACCTCCAGCTAAAATGGCAATTACAGCTCTAGGTAATCGAAGCATGATTAAAGTTTGATGTTCTAGCGATTGGTTCGGTGAGATAAGAGCATCAATAATCATACTATAGGAAATGTTTGCTTGACCTTGTCCGATATGAATAAAGAAAAGGAGGAGCAAGAGAGCTGCTCCTCCTCCGAATACAAGACTTGCTCGAAGTGTATGTTGTAGGCTATTCATCGTGTAATCACTTCTTCGCTGTCATTACATCTGCTACTTGTGTTGCTAAAGATGTTGCAGACTCAGGACCACCGAAAATCCAAGTGTCGCCTTTTAATTTATACATTTTGTTTTCTTTTTTGAACTTTAATTCTTCCCAAGCAGGGTTGCCTTTTAGTTGCGTGTCAAAAATGTTATCTTCATCCGCTACAATGTAAATGAAGTTTGAATCTTGTACACTTTGTAATGATTCTACAGTTGTTTGTTTGAAACCATCTGGCTCAGATTTTCCTGCTTCAAAAGTATTTGTTA
The DNA here is from genome assembly GCF_900108285.1 of Bacillus sp. ok061. NCBI lineage: Bacteria > Bacillati > Bacillota > Bacilli > Caryophanales > Bacillaceae > Bacillus > Bacillus sp. ok061. The sequence continues at coordinate 372,553 of NZ_FNUW01000001.1, forward strand.
AACCTAATTTTTTTGTAACTTGTAAAGCTAAAGAATTGTCAGTTAAGATACGGAATGTTGGTACGTTTTTAGCAGTAAATGCTTGTGCCATTGCGATGTTTTTATCTTTTAAGTCTGCTTTCTCAATTTTTGCTTTTGCATTAGCGAAGGCTTTATCCATATCAGCTAATACTTTTTTACCTTCTTCTTCTTTTCCAACTGCTTTTGCAATTTGTTTAAATGTTTCTGTCATTTCAGCAAAGTGATCGTTATTGCTTGTTGATGGATCAAACATAACTGTTGGTGCAATTTGCTCTAATTCATTTTTAATTGCTTTACCACGGAATGAAGCTGTGATAATTAAATCTGGTTTTAAACGGCTAATTTCTTCTAAGTTTGGTTGTTGACGTGTCCCTACATCTACAACATCTTTACTTGGTTTTGTTTTTGTATTTACCCATTTATTATAATTCTTAATGTCTGCCATCCCTACTGGCTGAACACCAAGTGCTAATAAGTCTTCTGAATATACCCACTCAAGTACAACTACTTTTTTCGCTGGTTTATCTAACTTTGTTTCCCCTTCAGCGTGTTTAATTGTTATAGCTTGATTTTTATTGTCCGCTTTTGTTTCCTTTTTCTCCTCTTTTTGCTGTCCGCATCCAACAGCGAATAGAAGAACTACTATGAAAATACTGAGAATTTTCTTCATCTTCTGCCCCCAAATTAAGTGTTTTTTGTAACTAGCACCATAAATGAAAATGGTTATCAATTACAACACCAAAATCATACTATGAGGATAATTTAAGTGTCAATATTTTTTTAAAATTTTGACTAAAAATAACAAGTTATATGGATTTTTATATATTATAGTCGCTATTTATGAAGAATCATCCTCTTTACTAAAAAGATTGGCGAATGTGGAAAGTTTAAATGGGAACTTGGCTGTGTACGAAAGCGTAATGTGTATGGTTAATAATCTGTGGAGATGGGGCGAAAGTACAAGCAAAAGGAGAGTGAATTGCATGTAATAATTACTAGAATGTATGGAGGAAATCTGTGTTTTATCCCCCACTAGGCAAAGTATTTCTTTGTTATTTAGATAGGTGTTTTTAATTCGGTGATTGCGCTAAAAAAATCGAATGTAAAGGAAGTGATCAACATGTCTTCATGGAGCAATAACATAAATGGATATTGTGGGTGTAATAATCAAAATGGTGTACATGTTGATTCATGCTGTTTTAGTTGCGATGGGACAGTTCCTAAGGTTGGTCCAACCGGTCCGACGGGGGCAACAGGAGCAACAGGTGGCACAGGCCCAACGGGGGCGACAGGAGTAACAGGCGACACAGGTCCAACGGGAGCGACAGGAATAACAGGAGCAACAGG